>JBERSB010000552.1:0-4833 GCA_041236755.1 Luminiphilus sp.
GACATGACGGCGTTCGGCAAGAGCGCCGAGCTGCTCAACCAATACGTCCGCAAGGGCAGCCCGTTGTTCGTCGAGGGCCGCCTCGAGTACTCGACCTGGGAGAGTCAGGACGGCGGCAAGCGCAACAAGCTCGAGGTGATCGTCGAGAACTTCCAGTTCATGGGAGGCGGCAGCCGCGAGGGCGGCGGCGGCGGCGCCGGTGGCGGCGGCGGCGAGCGCCGCGGCGGTGGCCGGCAGCAGGCCCAGGAGTCGGGCGGCGAAGTCGACTACGGCGACATCCCGTTCTGATCACTCGGTCGGCCGTTCTGATCACTCGGTCGGGTCGCCTGCCGACCAGGGCCCTGCCGACCAGGGCTACGTCCGGCGCTGCTGACTAACTCTTCTGCGCCTTCTTCCAGGCGTCCTTGAGCGTGACGGTTCGGTGAAACACGGGCCTGCCTGGCGCAGAGGTCTTGGGGTCGCAGTAGAAGTAGCCGACCCGCACGAACTGGAAGGACTGGCCGCCGACGGCGTCGCCGAGCGCCGTCTCGCACATCGCCTGGACCTTGGTCCTGCTGTCGGCGCGCAGCAGCGACACGAACTCGTCGCCGTCGGCCCTCGCCGGGTCCGGGTCGGAGAACAGCGGCTCGAACAGGTGCACGTCCGCTGGGACCGCGTGTTCGGCGGAGACCCAGTGGATGACGCCCTTGACCTTGCGGCCTTCGGGCTGCTTGCCGTTCTTGGTGTCGGGGTCGTAGGTGCAGCGCACGGTGGTCACGTTGCCGTCCTGGTCGGTCTCGTAGCCGGTGCAGCGGACCACGTAGCTGAAGCGCAGCCGGACCTCGCGGTCCGGGCCGAGTCGGAAGAACTTCTTGGGCGGGTCGACCATGAAGTCCTCCCGCGGGATGTAGACCTCGCCGGTCATCGGCACGGGGCGCGTGCCCGCCGACTCGTCCTCGGGGTTGTTCTCGACGTCGCGCCACTCGACGTGGCCCTCGGGCCAGTTCTCGATCACCAGCTTGATCGGGTCGAGCACGGCGCTCCGGCGCTCGGCGTGCCGGTTGAGCCAGTCGCGCGTGTGGAAGTCGAGCAGCTGCAGCTCGTGCGTGCCGTTGACCTTGGCGACGCCGACGTGCTTGCAGAACGCCACCAGCGCGGGCGCGGGCACGCCGCGGCGCCTGAGCCCGCGGATCGTCGGCATGCGCGGGTCGTCCCAGCCATCCACGTGGCCTTCGTCGACGAGCCTCAGCAGCTTGCGTTTGCTGGTCAGCATGTACTCGACGTTGAGCCTGGCGAACTCGATCTGCTGCGGGTGGTGGATCCCGAGCTTGGCGCAGAACCAGTCGTAGAGCGGTCGGTGCGCCTCGAACTCCAGCGTGCACAGCGAATGCGTGATGCCCTCGATCGAGTCGGACTGGCCGTGCGCCCAGTCGTACATCGGGTAGATGCACCACTCGTCGCCGGTGCGCTGGTGGTGGAGGTTGCGCACGCGGTACATGACCGGGTCGCGCAGGTTGAGGTTGTCGTGCGCCATGTCGATCTTGGCGCGCAGCACTTTGCTGCCGTCGGGGAACTCGCCTGCCTTCATGCGCCGGAACAGGTCTAGGTTCTCCGCGACGCCGCGGTCCCGGAACGGGCTGTCGTTGCCCGGTTCGCGCACGGTGCCGCGGTTGGTCGCGATCTGCTCGGCGGTCTGGTCGTCGACGTAGGCGAGGTCCTGCTCGATCAGCTGCTCGGCCCACGCGAACAGCTGCCCGAAGTAGTCGGACGCGTAGAACATCCCGTCCCACTCGAAGCCGAGCCAGCGCACGTCCTCCTGGATCGCGTCGACATACTCCTGCGCCTCCTTCTCGGGGTTGGTGTCGTCCATGCGCAGGTTGCAGCGGCCGCCGAACTCGGCCGCGACCGAGAAGCCGAGCGTGATCGCCTTGGCGTGGCCGATGTGCAGGTAGCCGTTGGGCTCCGGCGGGAAGCGCGTCACGACCTGCTGCACCGCGCCCTGATCGACGTCGCGCTGGATGCGCTCGCGGATGAAGTCGGTCGGCGCGGCCGTGGGATCGTTGGCTTCGGAGTCGCTCATCGGTCTGGCCGCAGACGCTCGCTGCCGGACGCGCCGCATGCACTCAGCCGGCGCAGCCAGGCTCCGGGATGCTGCGGCGGCGATGCCGGCGACGCAGCCCACGACCAACGACCCGCTGGCCGCGCTGCCGCGACTCGACCGCCACCGCCCGCGGGGCGCGGCGCCGCGCGCGTCGAAGGCTTCCCGCCGCCGCGCCTACGTGCTGATCGGCGTGCACGTGCTGATCGGGGTGCACATCTGGCACTGGCTGGCGACCGGCAGCTCGCTGACCCCGATGGAGCCGTCGGAGTCGATGCAGACCTTCGAGGAGGGCGCGATCAACGCGGGCTTCCTGCTGTTCGCGGGCCTGATCGCGTCGACGCTGCTGTTCGGGCGCTGGTTCTGCGGCTGGGCCTGCCACGTGGTCGCGCTGCAGGACCTGTGCGCGTGGCTGCTGACGCGGGTGCGGCTCAAGCCGCGGCCGCTGCGGTCGCGGCTGCTGGTGCTGGCGCCGTGGGTGGTGGCGTTCCACATGTTCGCGTGGCCGCACGTGCACCACTGGCTCGACCCGGTCGAGAAGCCGATGCCCGACGAGTGGCGCTGGGAGCTGACCACCGAGGAGCTGTGGGCGACGTTCCCCGGGCCGATCATGGGTGTGGGCACGTTCCTGGTCGTCGGGTTCCTGATCGTCTGGTGGCTCGGCGCCAAGGGTTTCTGCACCTACGGCTGCCCCTACGGCGCGTTCTTCACGCTCGCCGACCGCTTCGCGCCGGTTCGGATCAAGGTCAGCGACGCCTGCGACGCCTGCGGGCACTGCACCAGCGTGTGCACCTCGAACGTGCGCGTGCACGAGGAGGTCAACAAGCACCGGCAGATCGTCGATCCGGGCTGCATGAAGTGCATGGACTGCGTCTCGGTGTGCCCCAAGGACGCGCTGTCGGTGGGCTTCGCCGCGCCCAAGCCGTTCGCGACCAGCCAGCAGCGCATCCGGCAGCGCGCGGACTTCAGCTGGGCAGAGGAGCTGATGATGGCCGCGGTCGCGGTGGTGGCCGTGCAGTGGACGTTCCGCGGCGCGTGGTTCGGCGAGGGCGTGCCGTTTCTGATGTCGGTCGGCCTCGGCGCGATCACCGCCGTGTTCGCGATGCTGTTCCTGCGCCTGTTCCGGCGCGCGGACGTCACGTTCCAGCACACCACGCTCAAGCGCGCCGGCCGCCGCACGCGCGCGGGCAACGTGGCGCTGCTGTTGCTCGGCGGCTGGCTCGCGTTCTCGGCGCACACGTTCGTGGGCCAACGGCTGCGGGCGTCGGCCGTCTCGGTCGCGCAGGCCCCGATCCGCGCCAAGATCTACGCGCCCAGGACGTTCGTAGAGGGGCAGGCCACAGCAGCGCTCGCCGAGGTCGAGGCCACGGCGTCGTTCCTGCTGGTCGCCGACCCGCAGCTCCGCGAGATCCGCGCGCTCCTGCGCGGCAGCCTGGGGCAGCACGCCGACGCCGAGGCCGAGCTGACCGAGCTGTTCGAGGGCTCGGGTCGCTTGTTCTTCCCGGAGTCCGAGATGGCGCTCGCGAACTACTTCGCGCGGCGCGGCCGCCTCGACGAGGCCGAGGCGCTGCTGCTCGAGGTCATCACGTCGGATCCCGACAACCCGGCGGCGCCGACGCTGCTGGGCGCGGTCCGTCGCAGGAAGCGGGGATGAGCCCGAGGCTCACCAGCCGCGCGCTGGTTTGCCCGCTGACAGCCGCTAGGGTGACGCCCGCGTGATCCACCCAACGGCCCTCGTTCATCCCACCGCGGTCCTGTCGGAGGGGGTCCACGTCGGCGCCTATTCGATCGTCGAGGCCGGCGTGACGGTAGGAGCGGGCGCCATGCTCGCCGAGCACGTGGTCGTCCGGGAGGGCGCGTCCATCGGCGCCGGCTGCAAGCTCGACAGCCACGCCGTCGTCGGTGGCCAGCCGCAGATGCACGGCGACCGGGTCTGGACCGGCCCCGTGCGCGTAGGCGAGCGGACGACGCTGCGAGAAGGCGTGACCATCAGCCGGCCGACGAGGCCGGACGGCGCGACGACCGTCGGTGACGGCTGCATGCTGATGGCCAACAGCCACGTCGGCCACGACTGCGCGGTCGCGGACGGCGTGACCCTGGCCAACAACGTGATGCTGGCGGGCCACGCCGTCGTCGGCGAGGGCACGTTCCTGGGCGGCGGCGTCGGCGTGCACCAGTTCGTGCGCATCGGTGGGCGCGCGATGGTCGGCGGCAACGCGTCGATCTCCTACGACGTACCGCCGTATGCGATGGCCGCCGAGCGCAACGAGCTGCGGGGCCTCAACCTCGTCGGCATCCGCCGCCTGAAGCTCGGGTCTGCCGCGGTGTCGGACCTGAAGCGCTCCTACCACGCCGTCTACGCCGGTGCAGGCGACTACCGGGTCCGGGCCGCCGACGCGCTGCGCGGGGGAGCGTGCGGCTCGGAGGCCCCTGGTCGGGCGTTCCTGGAGTTCTTCGTCGGCGGCGAGCGCGGCTTCGTGCGGCCGCCGTCGCGCTGATGTCGGGCGCTGATGTCGGGCGCTGACACCGGTCGTTGACACCGGGCGCTGACGTCGGGTCGCTCAGCGCCGCGGGCGCACGGCGGCCACCAGCCCGCCGACGGCGAGCACGCCGACCAGGCCGACGACGTTGTACCAGAGGAACTGCACCTTGTAGAGGTTGTGCACGAGCAGCACGGCGCCCATGCCGCCGCAGAGCCCGAGCGCGCCGGCGAGGTCGCCCGCGCGGCGGAAGAACAGCGCCATCACGAAGATCCC
>JBERSB010000553.1:0-4558 GCA_041236755.1 Luminiphilus sp.
CCCCCCCCCCCCCCCCCCGCGCCGGCTCAGGCGCGCGGCCCTTCGTAGCAGCTGCGGCCGGGGCAGCAGGTCTTGGGTGCGACGACCTCGTCGTCGGGCCCGACCACTGTGCAGGTGCGCGCGCACCAGTAGTAGCCGTCGCCCGGCTGCTCGCGGTCGTCGAAGACGACGTCGGCCATCGAGTTGGTCAGGATGTGCTTCATCAACAAGGACGGGCACGCCTGCGGGTGCATCAGGTCCTCGTGGGTCTTCTGCTTGTCGCTCATCGGGTGGCCTCCTCGAGGGCTGCGCGGACGACGGCCTTGCCGATCGGCAGCTTGAACGCGTTGTGTGCGAGCGGCGCCGCGCCCTGGAAGGCGACCTCGGCGACGCGTTGGAACAGCTTGCTCGACGGCGCCTTGCCGACCAGCATGCGGGCCGCCTGCGGGCGCGGCATCGGGTTGGGCGCGACGGCGCCGAGCACGAGGTCGGCGTCCTGGATCTTGCCGCCGTCCATCACGAGCCGGACCGCGCAGGCGGTCGTCGCCCAGTCGAAGCTCTGCTTCTCGCGGCTCTCGGTGTAGGCGGTGCGCACGTCGCCGGACGGTGCCGGCAGGTGCAGCGCGGTGACGATCTCGCCGTCCTCGAGCGTGTGCTCGGCGAGCTGCGCGCGCGGCTCGGCCGGGAACAGGTCGCTGAGCTTGCGGCGGCGCTGCTGGTCGCCGAGCACGGTCGTGTACTCCGCGCCCATCGCGAGCAGCGGGGGAGCGAGGTTGCTCGGGTGCACGCGCACGCAGTCCGACCAGCCCATCACCGCGTGGTAGCGGTTCTGTCCGGTCATCGCGAGGCAGGTCGGGCCGCGGCCGCCGTGCAGGCAGCGGAACGCCTCGCTGCGCACGTACCAGCAGCGGGTGAACTGCAGGATGTTGCCCGCGACCGTCGCGCGGTTGCGCACCTGCGGGGTGCCGGTGGTCGACGCCGACTTGGGCAGCGCGTGGAACGCGCGGCTCTGGAGCGCCGCCGTCTCTTCGAGCGCGGTCAGCGTCGTCAGCGCGCCGATCGTGACCGAGCCGTCAGCGGCGACGTCGACGCCCGCCATGTCGTCCGCGAGCGGCAGCAGGTTGACGATGTTGCTCGGCGTCTGCAGCCGCTCCTTCATGCGGTCGACGACGTCGAGGCCCGCGCCCTTGACGATGGTGTCCGGCTGCGACGCGGCCTCCTTGGCCTCGTCCAGCGTCTTCGGCACGACGTAGGTGAATGGTCTCATCTCGGTGGCTCCGCGCGGTTACTTGGACTCGAGGGCCGCGAGGACCTTCTCGGGGGTGATGGGGAGGTGGCGGACCGGCGCGCCGATCGCGTGGAACACGGCGTTGGCCACGGCCGCGGCCGACGCGGTCGACGGCGGCTCGCCGAGGCCTGCGGCGCCGACGTTGTTGTGGCCGTTGGCGATCGAGTGCATGTAGCACTCGAGCTCGGGCAGGTCCTTGGTGCCGGTGATCTTGTAGCGCAGGAAGTCGCCGTTGAGCATGCGGCCGCTGCGCGTGTCCATGATGCGCTGCTCGTGCACCGCGTAGCTGACGCCCTGGATCATCGCGCCGAGCACCTGGCTCTCGGCGAGCTTCTTGGCGATCACGAGGCCGCAGTCCTGGATGCCGAACATGCGCTCGACCTTGACCTCGCCGGTCCACGTGTCGACCGTCACCTCGGCGAACTGCGCGCCGCAGACGCCCTGGTGGAACGGCTCGTCGCCGTAGTTCGGGAAGCGCTCGCCGCGCACCTCGATGGGGGTGGGGCCGATCAGCTTGCAGGCCTCGGTCCACTCCAGGCGCGCGGTCTTCGTGCCGACGGCGTCGCCTTCGCAGGTGACGTCCTGGAGCGGCACGCCGAGGTGCTTGGCGACCAGCTTGACCAGCTCGTTCTTGGCCAGATACGCCGCGTGGCGGATCGCCGGCGCGATCGACGGCGTCGTCGTGCTGCCGCCGGCCGCCGGGCCGATCGGGTCCGAAGTGTGGCCGGCGAACGCCTTGACGCGGCCGACGGGCACGCCGAGCTCCTCGGCGGTCAGCATCGCCATCGCGGTCTTGAGGCCGGTGCCGATGTCCTGCGCGCCGTTGCGCGTCTCGACGCGCCCGTCGCCGTGGATGCGGCAGGTCGCCCCGTAGCGGAAGCGGCGGCCGCCGTGGCGGCCGAGCTGGCCCCAGCGGGCGCTGGCGCAGCCGACGCCCTGGACGTAGCGGGCGCCCGGTTCGTTCTTGCGGGCGCGCGCCTTGTCCCAACCGAACTTCTCGGCGGCGAAGCGCCACTGGTCGAGGCGGATCTCCTCGGAGTCGTGCTGCATGCGCCACTGCAGCTGGTCGACGCCGGCTTTGGCGCAGAGCTCGTCCAGGAACAGCTCGGCGCCGAACCAGCCCTGGGGGTAGCCGGGCGCGCGCATCGAGCGCGCGGGGTCGGTGTCGGTCGCGATGTCCTTGTGGACGCGCCGCGTCGCCGCTTCGCCGAGGTAGTAGTTGGGGTAGCGCACGGCGCCGCCGAACCCGTTGAAGCCGACGCCGCCGAAGCTGCGCCAGTCCCAGGCGGTCAGCTTGCCGCCCGCGTCGATGCCGCCGCGGACCTGCATCAGCGCCGCCGGACGGTTGCCGGCCGTGGTGTGCTCCTCGAAGCGGTCGAGCATCAGCTTGACCGGCTTCTTCGCTTCGTGGGCCAGCAGCGCGCACGCGAGGCCTTCGATGCCGGCGGAGAACTTCGAGCCGAAGCCGCCGCCGACGAACTCGGAGTGCACGTCGATGGACTCGACCTTGACCCCGCGGCCGGTCAGCGCGCGCGACAGCTCGTTCTGTACGCCGAACGTCGCCTGCGTCGAGGCCCAGATCTCGAGCGCGGCGCCGTCCCAGCGACACACGTTGCCGTGGGTCTCGAGCGAGCTGTGCGTCTGCACCTCGGTGCGGTAGGTGGCGGCGTGCTGGTGGGCGGCTCGGGCGAGGCCTTTCTCGATCTCCTCGCTCTGTTCCCACTCCTCGTCGATCTCGCCCTGCATGTCGAGCAGCGGGGCCTCTTCGTCCATGAGGTAGTCGACGTTGTGCTGGTCCTCCTCGTAGTCGGCGCGGATCTTCTCGATCGCGTCGCGCACGTCGTCGAGCGTCCTGCCGGAGACCGCCGCGATCGCGTCGCCGACGAAGCGCACCTTGGCGTCGTCGTCCTTGAGGCGGACCGCTGCGGTGATGCCGGGCATGCCGCGCGCCTCGGTCAGGTCCAGGCCCTTGAGCACGCCGCGCGCGATCGGTGCGCGCAGGATCATCGCCTGCTGCAGGTCGGGGAACGTGACGTCGTAGGCGTACTTCGCGCGGCCGCTCGCCTTGGCGAGGCCGTCGACGCGGTCGACGTCGGTGCCGACCGTCTCAAACTTCGTGTTGGCGTCCCAGGGCGGCGCGTCGCCTTCCTCGGGGTTGACCTGCAGCTGCTCGAGGTGGTCCTTGCCGCCGGGCAGCGCCCGGTAGCCGGCCGTGATCTCGGTCGCGCGCGGAGCGCGTTCGTTCTGGGGAGCGCTCACTTGCCACCTCCGTTCGCGGTGCGATCGATCGCCTCCATCACGCGGCCGTAGGTGCCACAGCGGCAGAGGTTGCCCGAGAGGTCCTGCCGCATCTGCTCCGGCGTGGGCTTGCCGCGCTTCTCCAGGCAGGCCAGCGAGCTCATCACCATGCCAGGCGTGCAGAAGCCGCACTGCAGCGCGTCGCACTGCACGAAGTTGCGGACCAGCGGGTGCGCTTTGTCGCCGTCGACGAGGCCTTCGACGGTGCGCACCTCCGCGCCGATCGCGTCCATGGCCAGCATCAGGCAGCTGTTGGCGGGCTTGCCGTCGACCAGGACCGTGCAGCCGCCGCAGGCGCCGCGGTCGCAGATCTTCTTGGCGCCGGTCATGTCCATGCGGTCGCGCAGCGCGTCGAGCAGCGTGGTGCGGGTCTCGACCTTGACCGTCTTGTCGGCGCCGTTCACGCGCAGGGTGATCTCGTGCTCACCCTGGCCGAACGTCTTTGGCCCAGGGGCAACCTTGGCGGCCTCGGCGGCGGCGGTCAGGCCGGTGGTGGCGATGCCGGCGACGGCAGAGCCCTTGAGGAACGAGCGGCGGGAGACCCCGCGATCGGGTGGGTGCGTCATGGATGGCTCCGGGTGGAGGACGTGGCGGCCCAAGTCTATGCAATGCGCTCGACGTGCCCAGGTTCATTATCGAAGACTCGCCTGGAAACGCCGCTGCGCACGTCTATCAGTCTTCCGCGAGACGTGCACATCTCATCATCAGACGCTTCTTCCGGTTGGCGGTAGCGAGCAAGCCTCGTTGGCGGCAGCGAGCAAGCCTCGCTGGTATGGAAGATCGAAGCCACCCTGGCGCGTCAACATAATGCTCAGCCAGGTCGCGCCTATTGTGCCGCCCGATAGACTCAAGGGTAGCGATTGACTATCAAATAGCGCTCTCATCAGTAGCATTTGATGCTACAACATAGATTTCGCCGGCGATATCAGGATAGCGTTCGCCCAGGCGCAAGTATGCCTCAATCATCGCAGGGCTCCAAGAATCTTCGATTTG
>JBERSB010000554.1:0-2204 GCA_041236755.1 Luminiphilus sp.
ACTCGACCGAGATCAACTGCGCCAGCGCGTCGCGTTCTCCAGCGCTACGCGCGGCCTCCGACATGGTCGCCACCTGGCCGCGGGCCTCGCGCACCACCAGCATGCGCTCGAACTGCACGCAGAGCGCGAGGCAGCACGCGAGCAGGATGCAGATCGCGAGCGGCACCCCGAACGCATAGGCAGCCAGACCCGACGCCGCCGCGAGACCGATCGTTCGCGGCAGGGGCTGGAAGCTTGCGACGGCCAGTCCGCCTTGGGCGGAGCCGTCTGGTTGCGTCGGAGACACGCTGCTCATCCTTCTATAGGTCGGGATATCGACCCGGTCGCGGTTCCAGCTTGACGAAGAACTCCGCTGCAGAAGGCACCCCGACCCGGCCGATGAAGCCTGACAGAAGGGAGAACATCTACATGGGTCCGATCGAACTCTGCCTGCTGACACTCGTAGCGCCGCAAGCCCCACAGGCACCGGCGGATCCGACTCCGCCGCCGGTTCATGCCGCAGCCGCGATCGAGGGCGCTGCGCAGCACCAGGACCCGGCACCCCTCGGGCAGGACCCGCAGGGAGGATCTCCGCAAGCTGCCGCGCGCCCGTCGCAAGGCGCCGACAGCGTCGAGGGCCAGCGCGCCCGCCTCTCCCAGCTCGAGCAGGCCGCCGAGTATGCCGACGCCGCCGAGCTGTCGGCGCTCGCGCTGAGCGACGACCCCGAGGTCGCCGCCCGCGCGGCCTGGATCCTCGCCGGCAGCAAGAACGCCGCGCACCTGAGCACGCTCCCCGCGATCGTCGCCCAGAGCCCGCACGCCGAGGTCCGGCTCCAGGCGCTGCGCGGCCTGCGCCTCCGCGGCGACGCGTCGTGCACGCCGACGGCGCTCACCGCGCTCGCTGACGACGACCGCAGGGTCCGCACGCTCGCCGTGCAGGTGCTCGGCAAGCTGCGGCGCCCGGTCTCGATCGACCCGCTGCTCCAGCTCGTGCGCACGCAGTCGCAGCTGCCGCAGGACGGCGCCGCGACCGACGTCCAGGCGGCGCTGCTCACGCTCAGCGACCTCGGCGCGTCCGGCCAACTGCTGCGCATGGCCGCCGACATCGCCGACGGCCAGGTCACGGACTGCGGTGAAGCGCTGGCGTACGCGTTCCAGACGCTCTCGCCCAAGCTCGAACCGAAGCAGGAGGCGACCGCGCTGATCGCCGTCCTGGACCACAAGGAGAAGCTCGTCCGTCGCTACGCGATCACGCGCCTGACCGTGATGGGCGACGCTTCGGCGATCCCCGCGCTCGAAGGCCGACTCGGCAAGGAAGACGCTACGCTGCGTCCGCTGCTCGAGGTCGCGCTGGAGCAGCTGCGCGGCGGCCAGCAGGCGCAGGGCACCGAGGTCGTCGAGAGCTCCAAGGCCGCAGCGAACGCGTTCGGCCAGCGGATCGCCGCGCTCTGGCGCTCGCTGCCGCGTGTTCTGCAGGCCGTGGTCTGTGCGCTCCCGGTGGCGCTGCTCGGCATGTTCTGGGCGCTCCGACGCGCGTCGCGGCAGCGAGCGCTGGCCGACGACGCGGCGGCGGCGGCCGCGCTCGCTGCGCCGTCCGAGGAGTTCGTCGACGAGCAAGGCTACGCCTACGACGAGGAAGGCTACGACGAGGGCTACGACGAGGACTACGACGAGGACTACGAGGACGACTACCTCGAGTCGGACGACGACGGCGAGCAGGCCGACTACGCAGCGTCGTTCGAGGAAGGCGTAGACGGCTACGCCGACGAAGACCTCGACGAGAACCCTAGCCTGTGGCAACACGACGACCAGCAAGCGGAGCCCCAGCTCGAGGATGAGCACGCCCGCTAGGCTCCGATTCGCGCTGCCGCTCGTCGTGGCCGCGCTCGCTGCCGGCGCACACGCACAGCGCCCGAGGCTGCATGCAGCCATCGCAGGCAGCGAGCACCGCGGCGCGCTGCCGGCGCTCGCGTGGCTCTGCGAGGAGTACCTGCCCAGTCTCGAGGCGTGGCCCGAAGGCCTGGATCCGTCCGGCCCGCTCGCCGTGACCCGCTCTCACGAGGGGCTGACGATCACCGAGACGGAGGTCGAACTGCCCGACGGCGCCGCCGCGGTCGGCATCGCGTCGTTCGAGTCGTCGACGAACAAGCCTGCCATCCTCTGGCGCTGTGACCGGCGCGGTGACGAACAGTGGACCGTGCAGCAGGGCTTCTTGCTACCGCGCG
>JBERSB010000555.1:0-3752 GCA_041236755.1 Luminiphilus sp.
GTTCACCGGTTCGGTGAGCGGGGTGCCTTCGGAAGAGCCGGTCTGCACGTCGACCATGGTCGTCGGCGCGCCGCCGGAGCACGCGGCGAGGGCCAACAGGGAGGACGCACAGAGGCCGCGCAAGCGCAGGGTCTGAACCTTGATCATGCTGAATGCCTGCAAAGGTGGCGATCGGGGAGAGGGGATCTGAGCAGCGCCGTCCAAGTGCGTAGCGCCGGCCGCCGACGAGGCGTCCGGAGCGAGCGCGTGAGCCGCACGCGACGTGAGCCGCGTGAGGTTCGGGAGAAGACGACGCAAAGAGCACCCGCGTCGGCGCGCGAATCGTCACCCGATCCTGGGCCCTGCATGCCATAGGCTGCATGCCACAGGCTGCCAGTGGGGGAGAGGGGACGACCCGGAGAGCCGGGCGAGCCGAGACCTCTGTGGGACGCAGAGAGGCCTCGTGAAGGCCGGACCCTATCGACCTGGGAGAAGTCGGTCAAGGTTGCAAAAGCCCCTTCGCTCCGAGTTTGCGGGCAGGGCCGCGGGCCGGGCGGCCGGCGGGGCCCGGGGCCGCTAGCTGCCGGGGACTTCGGGCAGGCCGAGCAGGCGGTTGACCTTCTTGATGTCGTCCCAGGTCTCGCGCTTTCGGCTGGGCTCGCGCAGGAGGTAGGCGGGGTGCCAGGTCACGACCACCGGGGTGTCTGCGTAGGCGTGCTGGCGGCGCCGGAGCGCGGTCGTCGATTCCGTCGAGCCGAGCAGGTTCTGGGCTGCGGTGCGACCCAGGCAGACGATGACCTCGGGCCGCACCAGCTGGACCTGCTCCTTGAGGTAGGGCAGGCAGGCCGCGACCTCTTCGGCGTCGGGTGTCCGGTTGTTGGGCGGCCGGCACTTGTTGAGGTTCGCGATGAACACGTCTTCGCGACGTAAACCCATTGCTCCTTCAATGATACGGTCCAAGAGCTGGCCCGCGGGGCCGACGAACGGCCGGCCGGTCTGGTCTTCCTTGGCGCCCGGCGCCTCGCCCACGAACATGACCCGCGCCTCGGGGTCGCCTTCGCCGAACACGGCGACCTGCCGCGCCTGGTGCAGCTTGCACCGCGTGCACGGCAGCACCTGCTCCCGGAGCACGCGCAGTGCTTCGACGCAAGCCTCTCTCCCGGATGGCGTTATGGCCTCCGAGTCGGTTCGCGCGCCGGCTGGGGCGCCGGCTGAGGCGGCGGCCTCCAGGCGTTTCTCGGCCGCCCCTTGGCTGTCCGCAGCGGCGACAGGCGCCGGCGCACGGCCGTCGCTCGATGGCGCGCGGGCCGCTTCGACGTGGGATTCGGTGCTGCCGGATTCCGGGGCGGCGCCGGCCGCCACATCGGAACCAGCCTGCGTTGCGGCCGCCGGCGCGCGGGGGACGGCCGCGCCCTCGGGCACCGCGAGGTCGGACCCGTAGGCCTCGGCCCAATGGGCGAGGTGCGCCGCGAGCAGGCTGCGGGCGTCGCTCATCGGGTCCTTGTAGCGGATGCCCGCGCCCCGAGCCAGGGATCGCCGCCGACGTCATAGTCGTCGTCGCGCCCGAAGAGGCCGTAGGAGTGCGCGAGGCTCGGCCGGTCTCCCAGCGCCAGCACGCTGTGCCACGCGACCTGGTCGAAGGCGTGCGAAGGCAGCAGGATCGCGTCGCCCGCCCGCAGCACGAACAGCGCGCCGTGCGCCGCCAGCAGCCGCGCGAAGCCCTCGTCTCGGGGGAGCACGTGCTGCAGGTCCTCGTCGCAGCCGTCGTCGAGCGCGGTCCGGACGGCGCGCGGCCGCCCCATGCCGAAGCGCACCAGCAGCTCGACGAGGCGCTGCTTGCTGAGCGTGAACCACGCCGTGCGGCCCTCGAGCTGGGAGAAGACGACGCCGAGCTGGCCCGGCTCGGCGTCGTGGTGGAAGGCCGCGCCGCCGTTGGGGGCGTTGTTGTAGACGATGCGCTCGGAGAGGCGGTGCGGCCGCGCGACGAGGCGGTCGAGGCGCCGCCGCAGCGCGGTGCAGCCGAGCACGGCGCGGCACTCCGGGAACGCGTGCAGCGCGAAGCGGTCGACCCAGCTGGCGGTGTGGTCGCTCGTGGTCATCCACTCCTCGAGCTGGTCGAGCCCGTTGGAGAAGCGGATGCGCAACGACGCGTCGCTCGGGTCTTCGGTGATCCAGGCGAGCTTGGCCCAGAGGTCTCGAGCGACGAGCTCGCCGTCGCGCTCGGCGTCGACGAAGCAGCGCTCGACCTCGCGCGGGTCGTCGCGGTCGACCGTGCTGCCGGCGTAGCGCAGCCAATCGTCGTCGTGCAGCCGGAACTCGAGCTCGTCGAGGAACTCGCTCGCTTCGCTGCGGAGCCGGTCGAACATCTCGAGGCACGCCTGGATCGCCGCGCCGTGCGCGCCGGCGACGTCGCCGAGCACGCCCGGCAGGTAGACAGGGTCGGCCGCCTGCCAGCGCGCGCGCTCGGTCGGGGCGTCGAGCGGCGCCCGGTGCACCGTCACCGCGTGCCCGAGGTCTGCGTCGCGGCGCCGCAGCGGCCACACCTCGCGGCCGCGGTCCTGCAGCGCCCGCGCGAGGGCGTGCTCGCGCGAGCCGAGGTGGCGTGCGGTCGGCGTAGGGGTCACCTCAGCGAGCTTGCCACGTGGCGACCGCAAGGCAAGCGCTTGAGCGCGTCGGTTGGTAGGCTCTCGCCCGTCTTGTACGACGCGAGCCCATCTTCTGCCGAGGCGCCGACGCCGCGCTGGCCCGCGTGGGTCTCCATGGTGCTGTTCGCGCTGGTCGTGTACTTGCCCGCGGCGTTGGGCGCCGGGCTGCTGCAGTTCGACGACAACTTCTTCTTCGGCCCGGACAACCCCGAGTTCGTGCGCGGCCTCGGCGCGATCTGGACGTCGCCGATCGCGAACGCGTATCTGCCGGTCGCGCACACGTCGATGTGGCTGGACTTCGCGGTCGCCGGCGACGCGCCGTTCCTGCCGCACCTGCACGCGCTGCTGCTCCACGCCGCCGCCGCCGTGCTGCTGGTGCGCCTGCTCACGACGCTCGGCGTGCCGCAGCTGGCGGCGCACGTCACCGCGGCGCTGTTCGTGGTGCACCCGGCGCTGTGCGAGTCCGTTGCCTGGGTCAGCAGCAGGAAGTACGTGCTCTCGGGCCTGTTCGTCTTCTGGGCGCTGCTCGAGACCGCGCGCGCCGCGGCCGCGCCGTCGGCGCGGCGGGGACTGTCGGTCGCGGCGCTCACCGCGCTCGCAATGCTCAGCAACGCGACGGCCGTGGTGCTGCCGCTGCTGGCGTTCGGCGTGGTGCTCTGGACGGGCGGCGACCGCCGCCGCTTCGTCGCGCCGCTGTGGTCGCTCGGCGTGGCCGGCGCGCTCGCGGTCATGCACCAGCAGGTCGCCGCCGCGCAGGGCACGATGCCCACAGGCGACGCGCTCGCGCGGCTCGCGCAGGTGCCCGGCGCGTTCTGGCACTACCTGACGACGGCGGCGTGGCCGGTCGGGCTCAACGTGCTCTACCCGGAGATCGGCACGCTCGAGCAGTTCCGCGCGGCGTGGCTGCCCGGCGCGGTCGCGCTGTCGCTGTGCGTCCTGCTCGGCGTCTCGCTCGCTGCGCGCGCGGGCACCCGCGCCGTCGGCGCCGGGCTGTGCGCCTTCGCGCTCGCCTTGCTGCCGTTCAACACGGCGTATCCTGCCTCGTCGATCGCGGCCGCCGACCGCTACCTCTACCTCGCGGTGCCAGGCCTCGCACTCGCGGCAACGGCCGCGGCTGCGCGCTGCCAC
>JBERSB010000556.1:0-4786 GCA_041236755.1 Luminiphilus sp.
GGCGCGGCCTGGGCTACCTCGCGCAGCAGGAGTCGGTGTTCAAGAAGATGTCGGCGATCGACAACATCCGCTGCGTGCTCGAGGCGCGGGGCATGAAGCGGAGCGACCGCGAAGAGCGCGCGCGCGAGCTGATGCAGGACCTGCAGCTCATGCACGTCGCCGACTCGGTGGCAGAGACCATGTCGGGCGGCGAGAAGCGCCGGCTGGAGATCGCCCGCGCGCTCGCGACCGAGCCGCGGCTGCTCCTGCTCGACGAGCCGTTCGCCGGCGTCGACCCGATCACCGTCGAGGAGATCCAGCAGATCCTCGCGGCGCTGGCCCGCTCGGGCATCGCGATCCTGATCACGGAGCACAACGTCATCGCGACGCTCCGCATCACCCACCGCGCCTACATCATCAACCAGGGCAAGGTGATCGCCAACGGCGACGCCCAGTCGATCATCGCCAACGAGCAGGTGCGCGAGGTCTACCTCGGCAGTTCGTTCGGCGAGGGCATCACCGAAGAGGAAGAGCGCGGCCTCGAGCTCGACTGAGCCCGGCCGCGCCGGCCGCGAACCGAGCTCCGTACAAGGAGACAGCCGAGTCGCCTCGGCTGTGCTCCGCGGGGTCTCCCCCGCTTCGGCAAAGGTACCGCTTTCGGCCCGTGCCCCCCGACACGGGCGCGAGGCGAGGCCTCGCTCTAAGTGGTGCCCTGCGGCGCGGCGCGCCGCGGGTAGCCTTAGCCCTGCAGCAGCTGCAGCGCCGTCTGCGGCTGGGCGTTGGCCTGCGACAAGATCGAGATCGACGCCTGCTGCAGGATGTTGTTTCTGGTGAGCTGCGCCGTCTCGAAGGCGACGTCGACGTCCCGGATGCGGCTCTCCGCGGCCGACAGCGACTCGGCGGCCACGCCGATGTTCGCGATCGTCGACTGCAGTCGGTTCTGCACGGAGCCGAAGCGGCCGCGGAGCTCGGACACACTGTTGATCGCCGAGTCGACCTGCGCGATGGCGAACTCCGAGTCCCCGCCCGAGCCGACGTCGAGCGTCGACAGTCCGAGCGTGGTCGTCAGCGCCGGCGTCAGCGAGACGTTGAGCTGGTCGATGCCGGGGTCGGTGTTGATGCCGACCTGGAACGTGACCGAGCTCGAGGAGCCGTCCAGCAGCTTGATGCCGTTGAACTCCGTCGACTGCGCGATCCGGTTGATCTCGTCGACGAGGCTGCTGAACTCCTCCTTGATCGTGTCCTTGTCCGCGGTCGACGACGAGCCGTTGGCGGACTGGATCGCCAGCTCACGCAGGCGGACCAGGATGTTGCTGACCTCGTTGAGCGCGCCTTCTCCGACCTGCACCAGCGAGATGCCGTCGTTGGCGTTGCGAGAGGCCTGCCCGAGCGAGCGGACCTGCGAGCGCAGCCGCTCCGAGATCGCGAGACCCGCGGCGTCGTCCGCCGCGGTCGAGATGCGCAGGCCCGTCGAGAGCCGCTGGTAGTTGCGAGCGAGTCGACTCGTGACCTGCGCGGTGTTGCGCTGGGCGTTGATCGACGCGATGTTCGTGTTGACTCTGAGTCCCATGACCGTCCCTTTGCCTGTTGCCTGATTCGCCGGATGGCGGCGCCGCGTTCGATCTCGCGGGCAAGGGAGATGGTCGGAGCGCCGGGCGCGGGCTTTAGCCGCCGGCGGCACAAAATCGCCGATGGCAGCGCCGTTACCCCGCACAAGGGCGAAGGTGCGGACGCCGCTCCGAACGGCGCTGAGGGTCAACCCTGAGCACTGCAAGAGCGGCAGAAACCGGCGCTTAGCTGCGCTCGGCCCGCTTCGGCACCGGCTACTTGCGCGACTGGTGGCTCGCGGCGAACTCGGCGGCGAGCTGGTTGCCGGTCATGCGCGCCTGGGCCGCAATCTGGCCCCATCGCACCGCCGCATCGTCAGCGCGTCCGGCGCGACCGGATGCTGTCGCGACCAGCACGTTCGACAGGAGCGGATCGCCGAGCCCGAGCCAGCGGCGCTCAACGGGCGCGAGGTCGGCGTCCAGCGCCGCCCGGGCAGCGGCGAAGCCCTCGCGATCCTCGAGCGCCAGGCACGCGAGGCAGCCGGCCACCCGCCCCCGGGCCGAGGCCGCTCCTGCTCCGAGCATGGCGGTGCGCTCCAGGACGAAGCGACGTTCGTCGCGGTCCAGGTCCCCGTCCGCGAGCAGCTCGATGCACCCTTCGAGGTCCGGCGAAGGGCGCCGCGTCGCCAGCGAAGCGGCGACGAGGCCGAGCACGACCACCAGAAACGCCGCCAGCGCAGGCGTCAGGATGCGTTCGCGGATCGGGCCGTCCATGGACACGGTCTTGGGCTACCCGAAGCCGCCGGGCAACGCGAGGAGCGGGCATACGGGACGTGAAAATTCTGGTATGATGCGCGCTGGATCGCGGGCACCTCGCCAGCCGGCCCCACCGGCGTTTCCCGGGCAACCATACAAACTTGCGGTCGAGCGCAAGAGCAGGGAAGAGGTCGACGCCTGCCTACCGAACAGACCCCATGGCAGCCAAGACGACGACAGCTCCAAGCAAGAAGAAGGCGGCCAAGAAGGCCACGGCCGCCAAGAAGCCCGCGGCCAAGAAAGCGGCGCCGGAGAAGGCGCCCGCACGCAAGAGCACCGCCGCAAAGGCGACGGCCAAGAAGAAGGCGCCGGCCAAGGCGCGCACCAGGGCCACCGTCGCGACGCCGCCCTCGGCCCGTAAACCTGCCAAGAGAAAGGTCCAAGAGCGCTCGGTGTTCCTGCCCCGCGCGATCGCGAGCGTTGACGACGACGACCCGCTGATGGCGCACGGCGGCGGCGGCGGCGGCTTCGGCCGCTGCGGCGGACGCCTGCTGTCGAACCGGCTCGAGCAGCAGCTGTGCCACCGGCTCGGCATCGCAGGTGTCGTGCACAGCCACAGCCCGCGCCACTACGAGATCCGCTTCAGCGAGAACAAGGTGGCCGCCTACGCCCCGATGATCGTGCTGCGCGGCCGCGGCCGCGAGGGCAAGGGCGTCATCATCGAAGCCGTCGAGGACCCCAAGGCCGCGATCCTCAAGAAGATCACCGCATTCCGCGCGCAGTACGGCCAGGAGTTCTACATCATCCTGGTGGCCGACGAGGACTCGCTCGATGAGATCCCGCTGTCGTGCTACGACGAGTCCTGCTCGTCGAACAGCGTGCACAATCTCATCGCTCGGCTCGCGGAGTAGCGGCTCATCGCTCGCCTCGCGGAGGAGCGGCTCATCGCTCGGCTCGCGGAGGAGCGGCACGGCGCAGCAGCGCCCCCCCCGGCCGCCGCTCGGTCGCCGCGACGCCGGGCAGACGAATGCGCCAAACGTACCGGTCTACGGTGGCGACCGCCGGAGCGAACAGGTATCGTTCCCCGCCCGATTTCCGCCGCTCACGCTACCTACGGGTCCGAAGTTGACGCACGAACTGGTCCATCTCGCCCGCTCCCGAAGCCTTGAAGAGCTCGAGACCGCCTGGAGCCAGGCGGTCGGCGCACCAAGCGCCGAGCAAGTCCCCCACTACGCAGACACGCTGGATGCCATGTGCGAGCATGACATGGCCAGCAAGGCCGTCGTCATGGCCGCCGCGATGGTCGACAGCCTCGCCGGCGCAGGCAACAAGAACGCCGCGATGGAGCTCGGCTTCCGCGCGATGCAGAGCAGCGCGCACAACGACGAGCTTGTCAACAAGGTCATCGACCTGATCGAGTCGCACTACGCCGACGCCGCGTGGCTGCCGGTGCTCAAGCAGCGCGCCAACCTCAGCAGCGCCACCATCGGCGCGCTGCTCGAGTTCGACCAGCTGCGCCGCTACACCGAAGGCCACGTCGTCTACCACGGCGCCGGCTGGGGCGAAGGCATCGTCGAGGGCTTCGACGCGGACTCCCAGGAGATCACGGTCCACTTCAGCACCGGCCGCCGCTCGCCGTTCCCGCTGGACACGCTGTTGGACAGCTTCAAGCCGCTCGCGAGTGACGACCTCCGCGCGATGAAGCTGCTGGCCATGGAGAGCCTGCAGGCGGAGGCCGCGAACACCCCGGCGCTGCTCATCCGGCGCGCCGCCAACCTGTACCGCGGCACGATCTCGAGCACCCAGGTCAAGAAGGAGCTCGCGGGCTCCGTGATCGAGACCAAGAAGTGGGCGACCTGGTGGAAGAAGGCCAAGACAGCGGCCACCAAGGACCCGTGGCTCAAGGTCGAGGGCACGCCGACGCGCCCGATCTTCGTGCTCCGCAAGAAGCCGGTCAGCCTGGTCGACGAGGCCAGCGCCACGCTCAAGCACCAGAACGACCTCGGCGAGCGCGTCGTGGTCCTGCGCGACTACCTCAAGCGCTCCGAGGACCCCGAGGTCAAGGAGCAGATCCTCGAGCTCGCCGGCGCGACGATCGAGCAGGCGCTCACCGAGAAGCAGAACAACCCCGAGGCGGGCGCCAGCCACGCGCACATCCTCGACGGCATCCTGTTCCTCGAGGAGCACGGCCGAAAGGCCTCTGTGAGCGCCGCGCAGGAGCTGCGCGCGCTGCTGCTCGAGGAGGGCGGCCAGCTGCAGCCCAAGCGCATCGACATGCTCGCGACGCAGGCGTCGCGCGAGCACGCCGTCAACCTGCTCCCGCAGGCGCTCGGCGGCGACTGGGCCCCGCAGTGCGTGGCGACGCTGACCGATTGGCCTGCGACGATCGTGGAGAAGGTTGCCGACAAGCTCGTCGAGACCGAGCACGGCCCGGAGATCCTCGCGCTCTGGAACCGCGTGGCGCCCTACCCCAAGCGCCACCCGCTGATGACCTACCTGCTGGG
>JBERSB010000557.1:0-5776 GCA_041236755.1 Luminiphilus sp.
CAGGAACGCGACGCCGGTCTTGACGCCGAGATACGAGCCGGTGGCGGGGTCGTCCTTACCCAGGCAGAGCGCGACGAAGACGGCCGCGACGAAGATGCCGAGGTACTTGTACTCCGCGTGCAGGAACGCCTTGCCGCCGTCCTGGATCGCCTTGGCGATCTTCTGCATGAGTTCGTCGCCCGGATCCTTCTGTTGGATCTGCTTGAAGGCAGTCACCGCATAGGCGAGGCCCGCCGCTGCAATGACGAGAGAGAGGATGTTCCAGAAGTAGAAGGACATGAGTTGGCCGTCGCCGGGCATGGGGCCCGGCCATTTGGGCCAGCACGATAGCGGCGGAGGCCACCCCGAAACAAGCGCGGCGAGCGCGAGATGGAGCCGCCCGCGCGGGGGCTGCGCCGACTACGGTGCGCCCGGGTCGTCTGCGGGCCCGGCACCTTCGCCGGCTCCCGCCTCGGCAGAGTCGACCGCGCCGCCGTCCGCCGCTCGGGCGAGGTCTTCGGGCAGCGGCCCGTCCGCCGAGGCCGGCGGGCCGTGAACCGGCGTGCGCGGCTGGACGAAGGCCTCCTGCAGCGCTGCGCGGGTGCGGCGCTGTCGCTGCCGCTTCGCCCACCAGATCCAGGCCGTGGCCACCAGCGCGGCGGCGACGCTGCCCCAGAGGATGCCGCGCTCGACCTTCTGCACGGTCTCGAAGGCCTGCTCGATGAACCCGGCGCTGCTGTAACCCAGCCAGGTCATCAGCGGCACGATCAGCACGATCCCGAGCCCGTCCAGCAGCAGGAATCGCGTCCACCGCATCTTCATGGCGCCCGCCGTGAAGAAGGCGACGACGCGCAGGCCCGGCATGAACCGCGAGATGACGATCACGAGGTCGCCGCGGCGGCGGAACCAGTGGTCGAACGTCGCGAGCCGGCGCTTGTTGATGAAGTAGCGCAGCCAGCGCAGCCGCAGCAGCCGGACCCCGAAGAGCCTGCCGAGCGCGTACGGGATCAGGTCGCCCACCGCGATCGCGCCCGCGCACCACGCCATCATCGTGACCAACTCGGCCTGCTCGGGGAACTTGGCGCAGACGAAGCCGGCTGCGAGCAGTACGAACTCCTCGGGGATCGGCAGTCCCAGGCCGCACAAGAGGAACACGGCGGCCGCCCCCAGGTAGGGGTAGTCCGTGATCATCTGGATGACGGCGTCGAAGCTCATCGGGTGCGCGGCGTCAGCGGAGGTGGGGGAGCAGCGCGGCGAAGCGTGGGTCGTCGCGGACGGCGGACAGGTCGATCGTGGTGTCTCCCGACAGCCAGCCGAGTACTTCTTCGACGCGTCGCAGCCACTCGGACGCGAGCTCCTGGTCGCGCGCGCGGCCCGCGCGCTCGGCGGCGTCCTGGAGCACGTCGATCGCGGCCTGCTGCCGGCCCGCGTCCAGGAGCGCTGCGGCGAGCGTCGGGAAGTGGAACAGCCGCTGCTCCTCGATCGCAGGGTCCGGGAACCGCCGCTCGGCCTCGGCGAAGTAGGCGTCGGCCATCGCCGCGGCGCCGCCCGGCGGCAGCAGCGCCTCGAGCCCGTCGAACTGGCGGCACGCGGTGCGCGGCAGGAACGCGGCGCTGTGCAGCAGCTCGTAATCGCGCTCGCCGGCGTGCTCTCTGGCCTGCTCCAGCCACGCCAGCGCGACCAGCAGGCGCTGGTGCGCCTGCGCCGCGACGTCGCCGTCACGCACGTCCTGGGTCAGCACGTAGCGGTAGGCAAAGGCGGCGTGCCCGAGCGTCCAGCTCGGCAGCAGGTCGAGGATCTGCTGGCCGCGCGCGAACGCCTCGCGGCCGTCGCCGCTGTCCTGCGCGGCCTCCAGCGCCTGCCACGCGAACGGCAGCCGCGCCGGCCGCACGAACCAGCTCGCCAGCTCGCGCGCCGGCGCGGCGCTCGGCGGCAGGACCGCGAGCGCGGCGGCCGACAGGGCCAGGGTGCAGGTCGCTCGCAGCGTGGACATGGGTGCGTTGCCGGCCCGCGTCGCTCCGCAGGTCGAAGCAAGGAAGGCTAGCTTCTGGGCGCGCGCGCCTGCAACAAATCCGGCCGCCTCGGGGCTCAGAGCAGCCAGCGGCCGCGCAGCACGTCGAGCAACGCCTCGTCGACCGGGCCTATGCCGCCGATCCACTGCACGAACTGCGCGGCGACGACAGCTGCTGCGACCGTCGACCAGCCCGCGCCGAGGCCCAGCGCGGCAGCGAGGATCAGCGTGCCGACGGACGTGGCCGCGGCGTAGAGGGTCAGCAGGGCGGCGTTGCCCCAGCGCGGCAGGGGAGCAGCGCCGACGACCACGACGCTCCCGGGACCGAACAGCAGCGGCACGTGGCCCGCGGTCTGCGTCACCTGGAGCGCCGCGAGCTCTCGGGGCGCGAACGGGACCTTGACCAGCTCGCGCGACTCCTCGAACGAGATCGGCGCGTCCGTCAACTCGACCCCGCCGCTCGTCAGCGACAGCTGCGTCGGGTCCGGGCCCTGCGGCAGCGACGCGCGCGGTCGCAGCCAGACCGACTGCGCTCGCAGGGAGGGCCGCACCACGAACAGCAGCTGCGCGCCGACGCTGTCGACGATCGGCGTCGCGGGTCCCTCTGCCTCGACGTGGCGCTGCGCCTCGGGCGGCGCGCCGAACCAGCCCGCGAGCGCGAGCGCGAGCGGCAGGCTCAGCGTCAGCTGCGCTGTCAGCGCGCCGGCCGCGACGGCGCCGCGTCCGCCCAGCGGGCCGCGCGCGATCCGGCGCACGGCGTCGGCGCCTTCCTGACCCCGCACGAACGTCGGCCAGGTCCGGGCGGCGACGAGGCAGCAGCCGACGGCCGCGACGAACAGCGGCAGGGTCAGCCACGGCGTCGCCGCGGCCGCCGCCGCGCCGTCGCCGGCGAGCACAGGCGCGTCCCACGCGTGTCCGACCGCGGCCAGCAACGCGGCCGCCGCCGTCGGCAGCGCGCTCGCGCGCATGCACTGGCGCCACGTGACGCCGAACGGCCCGCGCCACACGCTCACCGCCGCCGTTCCTCGTCGCCCCGGTCGCGGCCGAGCCTGCGGAACAGCGCGAACAGGTGGTCGCGCGGCCGCTCGACCCGCACGACCTCGCCGCCGCGGTCCCGCGCCGCTGCGCCGAGCTCGCGCATCGCGTCGTCGTCGAGGCCACGCACGACGAGCGCGTGCTCGTCGGTCGCGAGCAGCTCCTCCAGGTCGCCGCGTGCGTGCACGGCGCCGTTGTGCAGCACCAGCACCTCGTCGCACGACTCCTCGACCTCGAGCAGGTGGTGGGACGCCATCAGCACCGCGGCGCCGCCATCGGCCCGCTCGCGGAGGATCTCCATCACCGTCGCGGTGCCGAACGGATCGAGCCCCGAGGTCGGCTCGTCGAGCAGCAGCACCTCGGGCTCGGCGAGCAGCGCTGCGGCGAGCGCGAGGCGCTTGCACATGCCCGTCGAGAACGTGTGGATGCGCCGCCGCCGCGCGGGCTCGAGCTCGAGGCGCGCCAGCAGCGCTGCAGCCCGTTCGTCCGACACCGCGTTCGGCAGGCCGAGCTCGGCGCCGACGAACGCCAGGTACTCGGGCGCCGAGAGCGTTGCGAGCGGCAGCGGGCCTTCGCACTGGTAGGAGACGCGGCGCACCAGCTCGCGGTGCGCGGGCGCGTGGCCGAGCACCTGGACGGCGCCGCTCGTCGGGGCCTGCAGCCCCGCGAGCACGCGCAAGAGCGTCGTCTTGCCCGATCCGTTGGGGCCGAGCACACCGAGCACGTGGCCCGGCTCCAGCTCCAGGTCGAGCGGCTTCAGCGCTGCCACCGACGGCCGCCAGCCGCGGCCGGGGAAGGTCACGGCGAGTTGCTGGGCAGAGATGGCGGCGGCCATGGATCGCGATGGTATACGTGACGCCATGCAGTTTCGCTGGAGTGCGGGGCGGGTCGCGAGGCGCGGTCGGTGAGCGGCTACCTGGAGCTGGCCGACGGCGAGGTCATCGCGGTGCGCGACGGCCTGTTGCTCGGCCGCGTGGCGTCGTGTGACGTCGTGATCACGGACACCAAGGCGTCGCGTCGCCACGCGCGCGTGATCGTCGAGTCCGGCGTCGTCGAGATCGAGGACATGGGCTCGAGCAACGGGACCCTCCTCAACGGCAAGCCCGTGGAGCGCCGGATGCTGCGCGACGGCGACCGCGTCGAGATCGGCAAGACCGTCGTGACCTATCGCGAAGGGGCGCTGCCCGGCCGGTCCCGGCCCGCCGCGGCGGCTGCGCCGGTGCGCGACGACCTCTTCGACGACGACGACCTGCTCGGAGACGGCGCGCCCGCCGACGACGTCGCCGTGCGAGCAGCGCCGGCTGCAACTCCCGCCGCCCCCGGGCCGGGCGTCGGCGCCGATGATGGCGACGACGACGAGCTGCTCACGACCTCGCCGGCTCTCGCGGGCGACTTCGTCGAGTTCGAGGACGAGGTCGTCGAGGTCGCCAAGGCGCCTCCGCCCCGCCGCGAGGAGCCGCTGGTGCAGGCGCGCGCGCCGTCCCGCGGCCAGGCGAAAGCCACCGACGACGTGCAGCCGAGCTCGGGTCGGATCCTGCAGTACTCCAAGAAGGCGGGCGGCTCCGGCGTGCTCGGCGACGACCTCGGCCAGATGTCCGGCGGCAAGCGGGCGCTGCTCGTGCTGTTGGTCGTCGCGTTCGGCGGCGGGATCGTCTACGCCGTCATGACCGCGCTGCGCTGACCGCGCGCAGGACCTCGAGCCACTGGCGCGAGGCTGCGGCCCAGCTGCACGCGGACGTCGCGGCGACGCGGCGCGCGACCACGTCGGCTCGGTCTTCGCGCGGCGCGTCCATGGCGGCAGCCCACGCGGCGGCGTCGTCGGCCGGGAGCACGTCGCCGTCCCCGACCACCTCGCGCAGCGCGCCGCGGTCGGAGACCGCCACGCGCGCGCCGTACGCGCGCGCTTCGAGCGCCGGTAGGCCGAAGCCCTCGTAGAGCGACGGCACGGCCACCAGCCGCGCGGCGCGGTAGAACGCCCGCAGAGCCGAGTCGGGCTGCACGCCGAGGTGACGCACCGAGCCGGCGACGCCCAGTCGCCCGGCGAGCGCGCGCAGCGCCGGCCACGCGCCGGCGTCCTGGCCGACGAGCCACAGCTCCGGCCGCCGCCCGTCGTCGATCGCTGCGAGCGCGTGGAGGAGCACGGCGAGGTTCTTGCGCGGCTCCAGGTGGCCTACGTGCAGCACGAAGCCGTGCTCGGGCACGTCCTCGAGGTCTCGGCCCGCCGCCTCGACGCGCACGCCGTTGGGCACGACGCGCGGCGCGCACCCGGGCGCGAGCGCGCGCAGCCGCGCTGCGGTCCAGTCGCTCACGGTCACGACCGCGGCCGCGCGGCGCCGCGCGCGCACGAGCACCGCGCGGGCGAGCAGACGAGGCCACCGACCGTGGCCGTCTGCGTCGCGCACGTCGTGCACGGTCAGGCACAGCGGCACAGCGACGCGCGGTGCTGGCAGGAAGCCGTGGTCGTAGACCGTCGCGCCCAGGTCGTCGAGCGCCGACGGCAGCAGGCGCCGCTCCGCGCGCGCGCGCTGCCAGGTCGGGCCGCGCGCGCTGTCGACGGCGCGCCACCCGCTCCGCGCGAGCTCCGGCGGGGCGAACGACGGGTGGTGCAGCACGGTCACGCGCTCGTCGCGGCCGAGCGCCGCGTGCGCGCTCTCGAGCAGGCCCAGCAGCCGGCGGTTCGCGCCCGAGTAGCCGCGGTCGGCCAACATCCAACCGGCAACGACGGCGTGCATGGTCACTGCTGCACCTCTG
>JBERSB010000558.1:0-2736 GCA_041236755.1 Luminiphilus sp.
GCCCTGGCGCGCGGCGGCCTTCCCGGTCGTGCGTGACCTGGTCGTCAACCGCTCGGCGTTCGACCGCGTCGTCCAGGCCGGCGCCTACGTCTCCGTCAACACCGGGGCGCCCAAGGACGCCAACGCCGTCCCGGTGCCCAAGGCGGACGCCGACAAGGCCTTCGACGCGGCGACCTGCATCGGCTGCGGCGCGTGCGTCGCCTCCTGTAAGAACGCGTCTGCGATGCTGTTCGTCGGCGCCAAGATATCGCACTTCGCCCACCTCCCGCAGGGCCAGGTCGAGCGCGAGCAGCGCGCGCGCAGCCTGGTCGCGCAGATGGACGCCGAGGGCTTCGGCAACTGCACCAACCAGTACGAGTGCGAAGCGGTGTGCCCCAAGGAGATCCCGGTGCGCGTGATCGCGGACATGAACCGCGAGTTCGTCCGCGCGAAGGTGACCGAGGATTAGCCGCCACTTGGCGAGCCCCGAGCACGCGCGCGGCGGCGTCGAGCCGCCGAGCATGTTCGACAGCATCCTGCTGCTGCCGCCCGTGGTGCAGCTGCTCACGGCAGGGCTCACGCTCACGATGGGGGTTGCCGCAGTGTGGATGTTCCCTTCGAGCGCTGGCGCGTGGACGCTGCTCGCTGTGTTCGCCGCGCTCGGCTCTTCGCTGGGCCTGCGCGCACTCAAGCTGCTCGACGAACAGAAGCTCGAGGCGCGTGAGCGCGCCCGCGCCGAAGCCGAGCTGGACGAACTCCGCGCCCTCGTGCTCGAGGCCGTCGAGCAGGCGCGCGCCGTCGAGCGCGTGCTGACCAGGCGCGGCTACACCAGCGCCAAGGTCCGGCGCTGGATCGCGCTCGAGTGCGGCGTCGTGCTGCCCCGACGGGATCCCTGACGACGCGCCTGCGTCGCGGAGGCGTGCGCGCGCCGCTACAGTGTGGGCGGAGTGTGACCATGATCTTCTGCAACGCCCTGTTCTGTTCGTTCCTCGCCGTCGCAGCGACGCTGCCGTCGCAGCGGCCCCAGCAGGAGCCTTCGATGCCGGTGCGCGAGTTGACCGCCTTCAAGGACGGCCACGCCTACGTGGTCCGGGACGTGCCGCTCGACCCTGCGGCCGAGGGCAAGGTGGTCCTGGACGAGCTGCCGACTCCGGTCCTGGGCACGTTCTGGCCGTTCGTGACGGGCGGCGACGCGCAGCTGCTGGCGGCGAAGGCGGGCAGGGACGAGGTCACGGTCTCGCGGCCGGCGCTGACCCTGCTCGAGCTCGCCCAGGCGAACGTGGGCAAGGTCGTCGAGCTCGAGCTCAAGGACGGCGACGGCGACCGCGTGCTCGGCAAGCTGCTCGCGATGCCCAAGCAGCGCGCCGTCGGAGAGGTGCTCTTGGTGGCGAGCGACAGCGGCGTGCGCGCCGTGCCGGCCAACCGCGTCCGCGGGATCGAGGTGCGCGGCGAGGTCCAGGACACCATCGAGGTGCAGGAGCGTCGCGCTCGGATCGTGCTCGACGTGGCCGGCGGCGGAGCCGGCGCGCGCGTCGGCGTGGTCTACGTCGAGAAGGGCTTCCGGTGGATCCCGTCCTACCGCGTCGACCTCGGCGCCGACGGCAAGGCCTCGGTTCAGCTGCAGGCGACGATGGTCAACGACCTCGCGGACCTCACCGCCGCGACGGTGAACCTGGTGGTCGGCGTGCCCAAGTTCGCGTTCGCCGACATGGTCGACCCGATCGCGCTCCAGGAGCAGACCGCGCAGGTCGCGCAAGCGCAGGGCTTCGCGCAGCAGCAGCGCTTCTCCAACATGCTCAGCAACTCGCTGCAGACCCAGGTCGCGGGCTTCCAGCGCGGCGCTACCGACGGTGGCCAGCCGGCGGGGCCGGAGGTCGGCGGCGGCGAAGCGACCGAGGACCTGTTCGTCTTCCCTGTCGAGGGCGTCACGCTGAAGCGCGGCGAGCGCCTCGTCGTGCCTGTCGTGAAGTTCGAGCTGCCGTACCGGGACGCCTACCGGCTCCAGGTCCCGATGGCGCCGCCGATGCAGTACCAGCAGCGCCTGAACGACCAGCGCGTCATCGAGCTCGCCCGCGAGCTGGCGGCGCCGAAGGTCGCGCACGTGCTCCGCTTGACCAACAGCTCTTCTGGGCCGCTGACCACGGCGCCCGCGCTGGTGCTCAAGGGGGGGCGCATCCTCGCCCAGGGGCACATGAAGTACACGCCGCGCGGCGGCGAGGCGGACCTCGAGATCAACGCCGCGATCGATGTCGGCGTCGACGTGGAGGAGCACGAGGTCGGGCGCGAGAACGGCGTGAAGCTCCGCGACGATCGCTACGCCAAGATCCAGCTCGCCGGGACGGTGGTCTTGCAGAACGGCAAGGCCGAGGCCGTCGAGATCGAGGTCGTCCGTCGCGTGATGGGACGCATCGACGAGGTGGACAGCGACGGCGAGTCCGTGCAGCTGGACCTGCTGCGGGCATGGGCTGACACGCCGCGGCCGAGGTGGTGGGGGTGGTGGAGCTGGCCGTGGTGGTGGTACCAGCACAACGGCTTCGGCGAGTGCCGCTGGACGGTCTCGCTCGAGCCGGGCGCGCGCGCGGAGCTCGGCGCCGAGTGGCACTACTACTGGCGCTGACGAGCGGCGGGAGAGAACGGGCGGAACCTCCGCGCCGCCGGCTCGTAGCAGTCGCGGCCGCGCCACCCGAAGAGGGCGGCCGGCGACCTCGCTTCACTGGCCCCGACCCTGCCGCTCCGATGCACGCTTTTCCCTCACAA
>JBERSB010000559.1:0-10201 GCA_041236755.1 Luminiphilus sp.
GGCGAAGGCGGCGGCGCGTGCGTCAGCTGCTGCGATGTCTGCTGCTGCTGGACCGAGCAGGCACAGCTGCGACGTCAGCGGCGACGTAGTCGCAGCACCGGCTGACGCGCGGGCGCGGGCGCTCAGCGATGGAGCGTGCCTGTGACGTGCACGGTCTTGAGGCGGACGAAGCCCAGCGAGAGGTGCGTCCCGAGCCAGTCCCAGAGGTTGGGGCCGGCGCTGACGCGGAAGTCGGTGACCTCTGCGGCGCCCGAGCAGCGCTCTGCCAGCAGTTCTGCCACCGGAGGCTGCTTCTCGCCGAGCAGCCCGTGCACGTACATCACATACTTGCTCTTCAGCCGGAACGGCTCGCCCTGCCCTGCCCGGCCTGCATCGGCGCGCACCGGGAAGGCCAGGCCGTCGAGTTCGTAGCGCATCGAGCTGCACGCGGTCGCGAGCAGCAGGAACAACACGGCGGTCGCGCGGATCATGCGACACATCGTGTCGCGCGCGCGGCCCGCACGCCAGCGCACAGCCGACGCGCTACGGCAGGAACTTCTTCGGGTCCTTCAGCTTGCGCGGCAGGTACTCGTCGATGACGAAGTTGAGGCCCCACTTGGCCAGCGCCTGCTGCTCGGCGCGGACGCCCATCTTGAGCATCTGCTGGATGGCCTTCTGCCACTCCTTGTGCGCCTGGAAGAACGGGTCGTTCTTCAGCGCGTCCTTGGCGCGCTTGACGTCGACGTCCTTCAGCGGGTGGGTCGCCTGCTCGAGCTCGAAGTCGACGATGTCCTGGGGTGTTACGCCGAGGTAGCGCGCCTTCGGCACGCAGAAGAATTTGTTCAGGTGCACCGCGTTGCCCGACCCGACCTTCAGCGTGCGGTAGATGTTGGAGATCCCGTAGGGGTCGCAGTCGTTGAAGCAGTAGACCGGCAGGTTGCGGTCGTCCGAGAGCTTGCGGATGAACCGCCGCGTCGCGCGCGACGGCACTCCCTGCGTGCCGACCAGGATGCAGTTGGCGGTGCGCCAGTACTTGTGGTGGCTGAGACGGTCGAACATGCCGCCGGTCTCGACGACCAGCACGAACTCGGCGTCGGACTCGAACATCAGGTGTTCGACGGAGCGCGGGATCTGGTAAGCGCTCGAGCCCATGCGCGTGCAGTCGTGGCGGATGACTTCGCCGTCCTCGGGGTCACGGTCGACGACCACGAGCTGGCCCGCGACCGAGCCGCCGTGGTCCTCGGGACGGAAGCGCAGCTGCTCGCGCGCGACGCCCTCGAGGCTGAACAGCGCCTCGATATCGTCCATCACCGTGTCCGACTCGGGCTGGTCCTTGAACTTGGCCTCGCCCCAGTTCTTCGAGATGTAGTAGGCCTCTCGCTTGGTCGCGAAGTCGTCGTCCTCGACCATCGTCTTGCTGAACGCCATCAGCTTCAGCGTCTGCGCGAAGGTCTTGACCGTGTTGACGGTGAGCGTGCGTTCGATGCGGTTGCGCCCCATCTGGAAGCCGCCCTTCTTGTCGTAGCGCGCGTTCTTCAGCGAGCGCTCGGGGAACTTCAGCTCCGGCTTGCCGAGCTTCTCGATGCGTTGGTAGACGTGCTCGGCGCAGCGGTTGATCTCGCCGACCGTGACCTTGTCCAGCTTGGACATCGGCTTGCGCGCCTTCTCCGTCGCCGCCGGCTTCTTCGTGATCTTCTTGCTCTTCTTGGCTGCCATGGCTTCTGATCGGGCTCTGACCAGCCCGCTTCGACGCGATCGTAGCGAAGGCCGCTGCGAGTTCGCAGGCAGAAATGAACGGGTCCGAAGCGCCACCAACGCCGCCGCTCGAGGGGCAGGAGCCGCCTCGTGGAGTGTTGCCCACGCTGCGTCGGCTGGGCCCCGGCTTGATCGTCGCGGGCTCGATCGTCGGCTCCGGGGAGCTGATCGCGACCACCAAGGTGGGGGCGGAGGCGGGCTTCACGCTGCTCTGGCTGATCGTCTTCGGCTGCGTCGTGAAGGTGTTCACGCAGGTCGAGTTCGGGCGCAGCGCGATCGGCCGCGGACGCACCGCGCTGCAGCTGCTCGACGCGCTGCCCGGCCCGCGATTGTGCGGCGGCTGGGCGGTGTGGCTGTGGGTCGCCATGACGCTGCTGACGCTCGCGCAGCAAGGCGGCATCGTCGGCGGCGTCGGGCAGGCGCTGTCGATGGCCGCGCCGCTCACGGAGCGCGGCGCGCTCCTGCAGGGGCTGCAGGGCGAGCTGGTCTCGCTGCAGGTGCAGGCTGCGACGCAGGGCGTGGCCGACGTCGCAGCGCTCCAGGCTGAGGTCGCGAGGCTGCGCGCGGAGTCCGTAGCACTCGGCGGCGCGCCGGACGCCGTCCTGTGGGCTGCGATCCTGACTGCGCCGACGGCCGTGATCCTCGTGGTCGGCCGCTTCACGCTGATCCAGCTGTTCGCGACCGCGATGGTCGTCGCGTTCACCCTGGTGACGGTCCTGACCGTCGTGCTGCTCCAGGCGCAGCCCGACTGGGCGATCCGTTGGGACGAGCTCGTGCACGGTCTCAGCGGCGCGCTGCCCGAAGTCGACGCGGCCGGCGGCTCGTCCATGGGCACGGCGCTGGCTGCGTTCGGGATCATCGGGGTCGGCGCGGCCGAGCTGGTGATGTATCCCTACTGGTGCCTTGAGAAGGGCTACGCGCGCTGGACCGGCGAGGCCGACGCGAGCGAAGCGTGGCGGGCGCGGGCGCGGGGCTGGCTGCGCGTCATGCGCTGGGACGCGTGGATGTCGGCGGTCGTCTACACGTTCGCGACCGTCGCGTTCTACCTGCTCGGCGCCGCCGTGCTCGGCCGCGCCGGGCTCAACCCCGAGAAGGGCGCGTTGGTGCGCACGCTCGCGCAGATGTACGTGCCGGTGTTCGGCGCGTGGGCGCGGCCGATGTTCCTCGTGGGCGCGTTCTGCGTGCTCTACTCGACGTTCTTCGTCGCGAGCGCGGGCCTCGCGCGCATCGCGGCGGACTGCGTCATGGTCCTTGGCTTCGTCGAGCGGTCCGAGGCCGCGCGCCTGCGCTGGACGCGGGTGTTCTGCGGGTTGCTGCCGGTGCTCAGCTTCTCGGTGTTCGCGTGGGTGGAGGCGCCCGCGCAGCTCGTGCTCGCAGGCGGCGTCGCGCAGGCGCTGATGCTGCCGGTGCTCGGCTTCGCGGCGCTGTGGATGCGCTACCGCGCGACCGACGAGGGGCTGTTGCCGGGCAGGCTCTGGGACCTGCTGCTGTGGCTCTCCGCTGCGGCGTTCGTGCTCGTCGGCGGCTGGTCGCTAGCGTCGCTGCTGTGATCCGCGCGCGCGCTCCTGCAGCCGCGACCACTGCGCGGGCGTCGCAGGCAGCGGCTCGCCGAACGCGGCCGCCGCGAGCAGCTCGCCGGCCCACGGCGCGCTCACAGCGCCCCGCGAGCCGTGGGCGAGCGTCACCACGCGGCCGTCGGCCGCGACGCCGATCCGCGCGATCCGCTGCGGCGTGCTCGCCCGCACGCCGACGAACCGCCGCGCGGTGGGGGCTGCGCGCAGCGACGCGGCCAGCGCAGGGAGCGCGTCAAAGCGTTCGCGCACCCTGGCGTCGTCGGCCGACCGCTCGTCCGTGCCTTCGTCACCGCGGGCGTAGGTGGACCCCAGCCACGTGATCCCGTCTGCGCCCGGAGGGCACAGGTAGCCGTTGGTGCAGAGCACGGCTGCCGGCGCAGCCGTCTGCAGCGCGACGCCGATCGCCTGGCCGCGTACGACCTCGCCGCCTTCGATCCGCGCGCGCGCGTCGACCACGAGATCGGGCGCTGCGTCCGGCGCCTCGTCCGCGACACGGATCCGGGGCGCGTCGAGCAGGTCGCGGACGAGGCCGCCCAGGTCCACGCAGCCGCCGCTCGGGATCCAGGCCGCGCCGAAGGGCAGCTCCACGCCCGCTCGCACCGAGGCGTCAGCCGCCGCGCACCAGCGGACCACGTCGGCGGTCGCTGGGTTCTCGGCGCAGGCGCGCACCCTGGCCTCGTCCTCGTCGTCGACCGCGCACACCAGTACGCCGCAGGCGCGGAAGCGCGTCGGCGCGGTCTCGCGCAGCCAGCGGGACGTCCAGCGGAACGCGTCGGCCAGGAGCTCTGCGTCGGGCACCGAGTGCCCGCTCGGCCGCCAGAGGCGCGGCCGCACCGCCGCTGCGGGGATGCCCGACGCGCCGTCGGCGACGCCGTTGGGGGCGACGACACAGACCTCGCAGCCGCGCGCGGCGAAGGCGTGCGCGGCAGCGGCGCCCGCGATGCCGGCGCCCAAGACGTGCACGCTGCTCGGCGGGTTCGACAGCGCCGCCGGGTCCACGTCGTCGTCCACAGCAGCGCCGCGCTACAGCTTGCGGCTGCGCTCCAGCACGTCGGTGAGGTTGCCGGTCGCCTTCTCGACGTCCTTCTCGTCGAGCTCGAGGATCTCCTTGAGCGCGTCGACGACGTGCGGGATGTACATCGTGATGTAGTTCCGCTTCTTGAACTCGTTGGCGAGCTTCTTGCCCTTGCGCACGTGCGTGCCGAGCTTGCGACCGCACTCCATCAGCGCGCGCTTCAGCTCGTCCATGATCTCGTCGTAGCCGGCGATCGCCTCCTTCGACTCGCTCGTGAACGGCACCCACACCGACGCGATGTGCACGAAGATCACCATAGGACCGATCGGCAGCGCGCCCCGCGGCTGCTGCAGGCCGTAGTTCTTCCAGTTGGTCCCGACGACGGCCTTGGTGATTGCGCACGCAGACTGTTGGAAGACCAGCGGCACGCGGTTGGCGAAGCGGATCAGCCGCACCGGCTCGTCCGCGTTGCCCATCAGCAGCTCCTCGTTCTTCTTGACCGACTTCTGCTGGATCTTGCCGCTCTCGGTCATCTCCAGCGTGTCGCCGGGGCGGCCGTACGCGATGCCGACCTCGACCGCGAACGGCCGGCCGCGGTAGACGACCGGCTTGCGCGATGCAGCCTGGTAGAAGTCGGCTTCGACCTCCTTCTTGAGGCCCGCGATGATCAACTCCTCGCCGATCGGCGCGATGCACGTCAGCGGCGGCGCCTTGATCTTGGTCTGCTCGATCGCGTCCTTGATCTTCTGGACCGTCTTCGTGTCGAGGCGGCGCGGGTTGGTCGTCGGCTTGACGCCCGCCTTCTCGCAGATCTCCTTGGCGACGCCCGGGCCGACGCGCGAGAAGTCCTGCTGCAGGAAGGCGCTCACCGTGCGGTTCTCGCTCTCCTGGATCATCTTCAGCAGGATGCCGAGCTCGACGCCGTGGGGGTGCGGCTTGATCTCCTCGACCTCTTTGGGGAGGTCCTTGGTGTTGCGCACGTACTCGGTCACCGTGCCGTCCGGCTCGGTGAACGTCAGGTTCACGTGCGGGTTCGACACCGCCATCAGCTTCAGGAACTCCTGGATGCTGCGCTGGCCGCGCCGGTACTCGCCCTCCATCGGGATCGAGACCTCGGTGCCGTGCTGCTTGTCCCACTCGATCGGCTCGTCCTTGGCCTCCGGGCGGTTCTTGGCCGTGTCGGTGCGGATCGTGTACTGCATCGGGATCGCGCGGCGGCCGGCCTTGCTGCGCACCTTCACCGGCTGGCCGGTCGTCAGCTGCCCGTACATGCCCGCCGCGGAGATGCCGATGCCCTGCTGGCCGCGGCTCTGGCGCAGGCGGTGGAACTTCGAGCCGTAGAGCAGTCGACCGAACACGTGCGGCACCTGCGCCTTGACGATGCCGGGTCCGTTGTCCTCGACGACCATGCGGAACTGCTTCTCGTTGTCGCCGATGCGCTCGATCCTGACCTGCAGGTCGGGCAGGATGCGGGCCTCTTCGCACGCGTCGAGGCTGTTGTCGACGGCCTCCTTGACGGCCGTGAGCAGCGCCTTGCGCGGGCTGTCGAAGCCGAGCAGGTGACGGTTCTTGGTGAAGAACTCGCTGACCGAGATCTCGCGCTGGCGCTTGGCCATCGTCTCGGCGTTGACCGTCTTGGCCTTCTTGGACCTGCTCGCGGATGCAGGCGGCTTCTTCCCCTTGCTGGCTGCCATCGTGTCGTCGTCGGACTCGCCGGCGAACAGGCTCTGCTGCCCGGACGTGTTGCTCATGTGGTGACGGTCTCGGTTGCGTGGTTGGGCCGCGGCCCGGCGCTCTCGGGATCGATCCCTTCGCGCCGCCGCGGGTCTCGGGCTCTGACCAGCCCGGACAGCTCCGATCCTAGCGGCGTAGCTGCGCGCGGAAAGGGCGATTTGGACGGTGCGCCGGGGGCCTGCAGGCTCTCCACCGGACTCTCCACGGACGAGGGCAGGCGCTGGCAGCCGACGCTCTCAGGGCGGCTGCGCACTTCCGCGTCTGCGGCTAAGATGGGCGGCCCACCAAAGTCCGTTGCCCCCTCTGACCGTCATGAACTGTCGACCCTCAGTCATGCTCCTCGTGGCCGCGGCCCTCGCGGCCGCGCTCTCGGCCCAGTCCGGCTCGCCCGCTGCGGCAGAGAGCCCGCGCCTGCAGCTCCGCTACGCCTCCTTTGATCCGCTCGTCGCCACGCCCGAGCTGCCGGCCGATCTCGGCGCGAACGCGGACGGCGGCCTCTGGATCGTGCAGTTCGACCGGATCCCGACGCAGCAGGACCGCGACGCGCTCGCAGCGGTCGGCGGCAACCTGGTGAGCTACCTGCCCAGCCATGCCTACGTCGTCCGGATGGACGCGGCCGCCGCGCAGGCGACCGCCGCCCTGCCGCACGCGCGTTGGACCGGCGCCTACGAGGTCGCCTACCGCCTCGACCCGGCGCTGCTCGAAGCGGGCGCCGTGAGCGAACGCGCGGCGGCGCGCTACAACATCGTGGTCGCCGACAAGCGCACCGACAAGCCGGGCCTCGCCGCCAAGATCACGGCCGCGGGTGGCCGCGTCGAGGACCTCCATGAGGGCAGCGTGCTCATCGACGCGACGTTGACCGGGCCGCAGCTGCAGCAGGTCGCGGGCTTCGACGAGGTGCTCTGGATCGACCGGTGGGCGGCGCCCGAGCTCGACATGGACAACGCCCGCATCCAGGGCGGCGGCGACTACATCGAGGCCCAGGCAGGCTACTCGGGCAGCGGCGTCAACGTGCACGTCTACGAGGGCATCGAGGCCAGCCACCCGGACTTCACCGGGGGCGCTGTCAACGTGCTGAGCGGCGGCGCTGCGGAGGACCACGGCCACTGCACGGGCGGGATCGTGTTCGGCAACGGCACGTCCAACGCGGCCGTGCGCGGCATGGCGCCCGACGCCGGCAAGTTCTACACCAACTACAACTCGGTCACGGGGTCTCGCTGGCAGGTCTTCTCCGACCTCGCCAACGTGCACGACGTGAGCCTCTCGACGGCGTCGTGGGGCGACCCGCGCACGACCTCGTACACCTCGGTGTCGATGGAGTCGGACGACATCGTCTTCGACCACGACATCACGTGGACGCAGAGCCAGTCCAACGCGGGCAACCGGATGTCGCGGCCGCAGGCCTGGGCGAAGAACGTGTTCTCCGTGGGCGCGGTCAACCACTTCGACGACGCCGCCGCCAGCAACGACTCGTGGGCGGCCGGCGGCGCCAGCATCGGCCCGGCGAGCGACGGCCGCTTCAAGCCGACGATGTGCTCGTACTTCGACGCGATCGGCACGTCGGACCGGACCGGGAGCGCCGGCTACACCAACGGCAGCTACTACACGGGCTTCGGCGGGACCTCGGGCGCGACCCCGATCGTCGCCGGGCACTGCGCGCTCGCGATCGAGATGTTCACCGACGAGACCGGCACGCCGGGCTTCGGCAAGTTCGGCAACGCGCTGCGCGCGCCCGGCGGCTCGTCGTTCGAGAACCGCCCGCACGCAGCGACGCTGAAGGCGCTGATGGTCGCGACCGGCGCGCAGTACTCGTTCAACGCGTCGAGCACCGACAACCTGCGAGAGCACCAGGGCTTCGGTCACCCCGACCTGCGCGAGATGTGGGACCGCCGCGACGACACCTTCATCGTCGACGAAGAGAGCTTGCTGACACAGGGGCAGTCCGACGTCTGGCAGATCACGGTCCCGGCCGGTGAGCCTTCGCTGAAGATCACGCTCAACTGGAGCGAGCCGGGCGCCAACCCCGCTGCGTCCAAGCAGGCGATCAACGACCTCTCGCTCCGGGTGGCTGCGCCCGACGGCACGATCTACTACGGCAACGTCGGCCTCGCCGACGGCAACTGGTCGGTGTCGGGCGGCAGCTTCGACGACGTCAACACCTTGGAGAGCGTGTTCGTCCAGAGCCCGGTCGCGGGCGAGTGGTACGTGCAGGTCCGCGCCGACGCGGTCGTGGTCGACAACCACGTCGAGACAGCCGCGGTCGACAGCGACTACGCGCTGGTCGTCGTCGGCGGTGCTGGGCAGCCCGGCCCGAGCGGCGCGTTCGCCGAGCTGGAGAAGATCGGGTTCGGCTGCGACGGCTCGGTGTGCGTCGACGCCATCTACGAATACCCTTCGTTCAGCATGGCGAACAACTCGCTGACGCTCGACTACGAGAACGGCGACTACACGCTGACGGCCGGTCAGGGCACCTGGATCCCGCCTGCGGGCAGCAACCTCGGCCTCGGCGACAACTCCGAGGTGATCCGCAACGTCGGCTTCACGCTGCCGTATCCCGGCGGCTCGACCGGGACCATCCGGATCTGCAGCAACGGCTGGATCACGTCGGGGCAGTTCACCGGCGCGTCCAACATCCTGCCGTCGCCGCCGGACTTCCTGAACCACGTGATGTGGGCGCCGCTGTGGCGGGACCTCAACCCGGCAGCGGGTGGCTCGGTCTGGTACGACGTCACCGCGCAGCGCTGCGTCGTGTCCTGGATCTCCGTGCCGAACTTCTTCAACAACGGCGCGTCGACGTTCCAGGTGCAGTTCTGGAACAACGGGGACGTGCACTACATCTACCAGGGCGTCAACGTTCAGGGTGACTACCTGTCGGGCGTCTCGATGGGCCTGGGCACGGACCCGGGCAGCATCACGCTCGCCAGCAACCTCAACGGCGGCATCGGCCTGTGCGGCACCAACGTGCCGGAGATGGACCTCGACGGCTCGGCGCGCCCCGTGCTCGGCACGACCATCGACCTCGTGACGTCGAACATCCCGCCGACGGCGCTGTTCGGCATGATGATCCTGTCGCTCACGCCGCTGACGCCGCCGGCCGAGCTGACGCTGATCGGCATGCCCGGCTGCCAGCTCTACCAGACCACCGACGTCTCGGTGCTCTGGGGGGGCGTGGGGGTGGCGACGGTTCCGTGGCCGCTGCCTGCCAACCCGGTGCTCGCCGGTTTCGAGGCCTACTGCCAGTCCGCTGCGCTCGCGCCGGGCAGCAACGCGTTCGGCTTCGCGGTCTCCAACGGGCTGAAGGTCACCGCAGGCATCAACTGACGCCTGCGCGGTCGCGCTACGGCGCGACCGCGAGCGGCGTGACCTTGCCGAGCACCTTGCGCGTCTTGGCGTCGAAGGCGATCACGCTGCCGCGCCAGTCCGCGGTGAAGACGCGCGCGCCGTCCGCGCTCGCCGCGACGCCGTAGACCCAGTCGGCGACGCGCGGCAGCTCGGGGTCGAGGCTGCCGTTGGTCTTCCAGGTCAGCACCCGGCCGTCGGCGCCGCTGCTCACGAGCTGCGCGGCGGACTTCCACGTGAGGCAGAGGGCCTGGTCGCTGTGCGTGGTCTGGCGGAACAGGCGGCGGCCGTCGCGCATCCGAAACAGGCAGACCGAGCGGTCGCCGCCCGCAGTCGCGAGCATCGACGAGTCCGGCGCGAACGCGAGGCTCGCGAGCAGCCCGTCGGCGCCCTTGAAGTCGTGGGCCTCCCGGCCGTTGCGCGCTTCGCTGACGACGACCGCGCCCTGGCGGTCAGCGCTCGCCAGCAGCGTGCCGTCCGGGGAGAACGCCGTCGCGGTGATCCAGTCGTCGTGGGAGATGTCCCACAGCGCCTTGCCGTCCTCGACGCGGAAGACGCGCACCCGCCGGCGCGTGCCCCCGACCGCGACGAGGTCGGCGCGCGGCGACAGCGACGCGGTCAGGACTGCGTCCTTGCGCTCACCGAACCGGCCGAGCTCCTTGCCCGTGCGCACGTCGTAGACGACCGCGCCGCCCGACTTGCCCGGCGTGCCGCCGCCAGCTACCAGCGCGGTGCCGTTGCCCGCGAACGAGAGGCTCTCCACCTGGCCGAACGGGAACTCGAGCACGCCGAGCTCGCGGAGGTT
>JBERSB010000560.1:0-6750 GCA_041236755.1 Luminiphilus sp.
CGCGAGCACGACCAGGAGTGGATCGAGCCCGAGCACCCCGCCGTGTCGCTGCAGGACAAGAGCTTTCTGTGGTGGTCGAGCCGCTCCGGCTTCCGCCACCTCTACCTGCACGCTGCCGACGGCAGCCTGGTGCGGCAGGTGACCGACGGGCCGTATGACGTGCAGGAGTTGCTGCGCTTCGACGAGGCGCAGGGCCGGCTGTGGTTCACGGCGGCGGGCGAAGATCCGCGTCAGCTGCACCTGTTCTGCGCGGGCCTGGACGGCGCGTCCCAGCGCCGCGTCACCCAAGAGCGCGGCACGCACGCCGTGCAGCTGTCCCCCGACGGCGCGCGCACCGCCGACGTGTGGTCCAACCTCGAGCAGCTGCCGCAGGCGCGCCTCGTCGACACCGCGACCGGTGCCGCGACCGCGCTGCCGCAGCCTGTGCACCCGCTGACCGACTACCGCCTGCCCGAGCAGCGCTTCTTCGAGCTGCAGACCGACGACGGCGCGACGCTCTACGGCCACCTCGCGCTGCCGCCGGGCTTCGACCCGAGCAAGCGCTACCCGGTGATCCACTACGTCTACGGCGGCCCCCACGCGCAGCTGGTCAAGGACCAGTGGTTCGGCGGCGCGGGCAGCTGGCTGCAGGCGCTGACCGCCGACGGCTTCGTCGTCAGCCGCATCGACAACCGCGGCACGCCCAACCGCGGCATCGAGTTCGAGCAGGCGGTGCACCGCCACCTCGGCACCGTCGAGGTCGAAGACCAGATGCGCGCGGTCGCCTGGCTGAAGGAGCAGCCGTTCGTCGACGGCGACCGGATCGGCGTGCACGGCTGGTCGTTCGGCGGCTACATGACGCTGCGGCTGATGCTGCTGCACCCCGACGCGTTCGCGTGCGGGATCAGCGGCGCGCCGGTGACCGACTGGGCGATGTACGAGACCGGCTACACCGAGCGCTACATGGACTCGCCGCAGGAGAACCCGGCGGGCTTCCGCGCGTCCAGCTGCCTGCCGCTCGCGGGCCGGCTGCGGCGGCCGCTGCTGGTCGTGCACGGCACCGACGACCGCACGGTGATGTGGAGCCACACGATCCAGTTCGTCGACGCCTGCGTGCAGGCCGGCGTCGACCTCGACTACTTCCCCTACCCGCAGCAGCTCCACGGCCTGCGCGGCCGCTACCGCGCGCACTTCCTGCAGAAGCTGCGCGGCTACTTCATCGAGCACCTGCAGCCCGCGCGCTGAGCGCGCTACAGCAGCACCGTCGTCGTCAGGTTGGAGACGCCGGTCACCTGCCCGGTCGGCGTGCTCTCCAGCACCTGGAAGTAGAACTGCAGGATGCCGAGCCCGGGCGGCACCGGGATCGAGACGTTCTCGATCCCCACCGGGCCGCCGAAGGTCCCGAACGCGAGCAGCAGCGGGTTGGCCAAGAGGTCGAAGCCCTGCAGCGGCGACGTCGTCGGGAAGATGCCGAGCACCAGGAAGTAGGCGTTGCCGGGCGTGCCGCCGAAGTCGTAGGACGCGACGCCGCCGGTCGCGGGGATGATGCCCGTCGCCGTCATCGCCGGCGGCTGGGTCGGCACGTAGTCGATCGTCACGGCGTTGCTGGTGCCGAGCGGGTCGGTCACGGTGATCGGCGTCGGCCCGAACGCCGTTCCCTGCGGCAGGTCCACCGTGATCGCGCTGTTGCTGATCACCTGGAAGCCGCTCTGGAAGCTCTGGCCGCCGACCGAGTAGCTCTGCACCGTCGACCGGCCGACGCCCGCGAGCGTGACGCTGCCCGGCATGAACGCCGCCGCGGTGCCGGGGCTGGTCCCCGTCAGCGTCGGCGGCGTGGTCGGCGCCGGCATGCACGACGCGCTGTGGGCGAACGCGTCGATCTGTGCAGCCGCGATCGGGCCGAACAGCGTGACGAGCCCGCTGCAGCTGCCGAGCTGGCTGCACATGATGAAGCATGACGGGCTGCCGTCGCAGTGCACCGCCCCGAAGTTGTGGCCCAGCTCGTGGGAGACCAGGCCGACGCGGGCGTTGAGGTTGCTGGTGAAGTAGCCCTGCGACAGCCCGTAGCCGCTGTTGGGGCTGCACACGACGCCGATGTAGGCGAAGCCGATCAGGCCGCTCAGGTTGCGGCCGGTGAACAGGTGCGCGACGTCGCGCGGGATGCTGCTGTTGACGGTGTTCCAGCGGTTGGCGAACTGCGACAGCAGGACCTGCGGGTCGTTGCTCGAGTAGACGTTGCCGGTCGTCACCACGATGGTCGTGATCGTGTAGGTGACGTCGCAGTCGCGGAAGTAGATGAAGTCCACCTGGTTCATCACCGCGGTGATGTCGTTCTGCGTCTGCGTCACGCTGCTGCTGTGGATCTGCCAGTACTCGCGGTCGGCCTCGATCGCGATCTCGCAGACCGCCGTGTAGTCGGGCGTACCGAGCACGGGCGACGTCGACGCGCCGCTCGTGTCGGTCGCGCACGCAAACGGCAGCGGCAGCGTGTCGGCCGCCCGGTAGACCACGTGCAGCGACCGGCCGGCGCGCGGGTCGAGCCTGCGCGCGGCCTGCACCGCCCAGCTCTCGCCGAGCTGCCCGGGCCCAGCAGGCGGCAGGTAGACCCTGCCGTCCAGCATGCCGTCGACGACCGACGCGGCGACCCGCGCGTTGGGCAGCTCGAGCAGGCCGCCGCGGTAGGTCACGCACGCGGGCGTCGGGTGCACCACAGCGCCCGTCGCGGACTGTTCGATCAGCTGGAAGCCGGGCGCGCGCAGCTCGTGCCGCGCGAGCGCCATCGTGTAGGCCACCCCACCCAGCACCACCTCGACCTGCAGCGCGTCCTGCTGCGTCGTCGGCAGCGCGAGCGTCTGCACCGTGCCCGCGGCGGCGTCCAGCCTCGCCAGCAAGGACGGCGGCGCCTGCCGGACCTGCTGCGCAGCCACGGACGGCAGCGGCGCGAGCAGCATCAGCAGCAGCGCGCGCAGGCGCGCGGCGAGCAAACGGAGGTCCTGGGGCATGGTCACAGCCGGCGCACGGAGCCGGGAAGAACCCCCCATTGTAGCAGGCCGCGCAGATGCCGGGGCGCCGCCCGCGGTCGCCGCGCGGGGCTGTGTGCGGGGCTGTGCGCGCGCCTGCGCGCAACGCGCGGTGGCACCGACCGCGCCGCAGCCGCCCGCGCCGTCTACTGCAGGATCGTCTGCGTGATGTTGGACACGCCGACCACCTGGCCCGTCGGCGTGCTCTCCAGCACCTGGAAGAAGAACTGCAGCAGGCCGAGGCCGCCGGGCACCGGCACCGAGACGTTCTGCACGCCGAGCGGGTCGGTGTAGGTGCCGAACGACACCAGCAGCGGGTTGGCCAACAGGTCGAAGCCCTGCACCGGCGACGTCGACGGGAAGATGCCGAGCACCAGGAACCACGCGTTGTTGGGCACGCCCGCGAAGTCGTAGGACGCGATGCCGCCCGTCGGCGGGATCAGCACCGTGCTCCGCAGCTTGGGCGGCTGCGTGACGACGTAGTTGACGGTCACCGCGTTGCTGGTACCGAGCGCGTTGCTGACGGTGATCGTCGTCGGCCCGAACGACGTGCTGTTGGGCATCTGGACCGAGACCGCGGTGTCGCCGAGCACGACGAAGCCGCTCTGGAACGTCTGCCCGCCGACCGTGTAGCTGTCGACCGTGAACAGCCCCGAGCCCGTCAGCGTCACGCTGCCCGGCGAGAACACCGTCACCGTGCTCTGGTTGGCGCCTGTCAGAGACGGCGCCGAGGCCGGCGGCGGCATGCACGACAGCGAGTGCGCGGTGCTGTCGATCTGGGAGGCGACCTGCGGCGAGAACAGCGTCACGTTGCCGCTGCAGCCGCCGAGCCCGCTGCACATGATGTAGCAGGGCGAGTTGCCGTTGCAGTGCGGCGAGCCGAAGTTGTGGCCGAGCTCGTGCGCGGTCAGCCCCGTGCGCGAGTTGAGGTTGCCGGAGAAGCGCGACTGCGACAGGCCGAAGCCGTTGGTCTGGCTGCACATCGTGCCGAGGTACGCGACGCCGATGGTCGAGCCCGACAGGTTGCGGCCGGTGAACAGGTGCGCGATGTCGCGCGAGATGTTGGTGTTGTTGCTGCTCCAGTAGTTGCTGAACTGGCTCAGCAGCGCGGTCGCGTCGTTGGTCGTGTAGACGGTGGTCGTCGTCACGATGATGGTGACGATCGAGTAGCTCACGTCGCAGTCGCGGTCGTAGATGAAGTCGACCTGGTTCATCACCGAGGTGATGTCGTTCTGCGTGTTGGTGACGCTGTTGTTGTTGGCCTGCCAGAACTGCCGGTCGGCCTCGATCGCGATCTCGCAGATCGCCGTGTAGTCGGGCGAGCCGGTGACCGGCGGCGGCGTGACGCCCGTCGTGTCCGTGCCGCACTGGTACGGCATCGGCGCGGTGTCCGCCGCGCGGAACACGACGTGCAGCGACGGGTTGGCGCGCGGGTCGACCTTGTGCGCGGACTGCACCACCCAGGTCTCGCCGAGCTGGCCGGGGCCCGCGGGCGGCACGTAGACGAGGCCGTCCATCATGCCGTCGACGACCGACGCGGCGACGCGGGAGCCGGGCAGCTCGAGCAGCTCGCCGCGGTAGGTCACGCACTCGGGCGTGGGGTGCAGCACGTCGCCGTTGGCGGTGCGCTCGATCAGCTGGAAGCCCGGCGCGCGCAGCTCGTGCCGCAGCAGCGAGATCGTGTAGGCGGCGCCGCCGAGCACCACCTCGGTCTGCAGGCCGTCCTGCTGCGCCGTCGCGAGCCCGAGGGTCTGCACCGTGCCGGCCGTGGCGTCGAACTTGGCGAGCAAGGACGGCGGCGCCTGGCGGACCTGCTGCGCGGTGGCTGCCGAGAGCGGCAGGATCGCCGCGGTCAGCAGCAGCGCGAGGCGGAGGAGCCCGACGCGCGCGCGCCGGGCGACGCGGTGGACACGTTCGCTATGCATGGTCTCTGCGAGGCAGTTCGAGCCGGGGAGGCTCCGAGAAGTGTAGCAAGCCCAGCGCGATCGGGTAGCGGTCCGGCGCACCCCGCGCCGGCGTCGCCCATGGCACCGATCCCACGCGGCGCGCTTCGCGCCGCTGTGCCCCCGCCTCGTCAGCCGCCGAGCGTCGCGAGCACCACGTCGGACAGCTCGAGGCCGGTCGCGGTGAGCGCCGCGCCCTGGCAGTTGAGCTTGGCGTAGGTCAGCGCCGGGTTGTTGGGGATCGGGAACAAGAAGCTAGGCGCGTTGCCCGCCGGGTCGACCACGCCGAGCACCGCCGACGCGAAGCCCTGCGGGTAGAGCGTGCAGCCGGGGAAGCCCGCCGGCGTCAGGTCGAGCTGCTGGATCGGGCCGAGGCCGCAGACCACGAACGCGATCGAGCCGGGCTGGCCCTGCTGCAGGTCCAGCTGCAGGCCCGCGCCGCCGAGCGCCGCGCTGCCGCTGCCGACCAGGTCGAGCGGCCCTGTGCCGCAGCCGACGCCGAAGTCGCCGATGCTGCCCGACGGCGGCAGCAGCGGCACGCCGGCCATCGCCAGCTGCACGTCGACAGCCGTCATACCGAACTTGTAGAGCCGCAGGTCGTCGACCATGCCGACCATGCGGCAGCACACCGAGCCGCGGCGCAGGCCGCCCATCGACGCGGTGTTGTTGGAGAAGGTGCCGTGGCCGGGCGTGCCGGGCAGGCGCGCCGGGTTGTAGGCGATGTTGCTGCTGTCGACGACGCCGTCGATGTAGAGCGTCACGTCGCCTGACACGTCGACGAACGCGACGTTGTGCCACGTGTCGTCGTAGACGACCGTGTTGCTGACGCCGATCAGCGGCTCGACGCCCTGGTCGTTGCGCAGGTAGACGCGGAACTTGTCGCTGTCGGGCAGGTACTGGCCGCTGCCGAAGATGAAGATCGCCGGCGAGCCGATCGTGCCCTCGGCGTAGACGAACGCGTTCTGCTGCGCGGGCGCCTTGACCCAGTAGGCAACCGAGTAGGCGCCGCCAACGCCGTCGTAGATCGAGGTCTGGTCCGTGAGGCTGACGTAGTCGTCGACGCCGTCGAACACCAGCGCGTTGCCGAACTTGCCGGGCGCGAAGGGAGCAGCGACGAAGTTGTTGAGCGTGCCGTCGTTGAGGTTGGGAGAGAGGTCGACGGTGACGCCGCCGGTCGCGGCGTCGAGCGGCCACTCGCCGTAGTACTGGGCGGGCAGCGCGGTGCAGAGCACGGTGAGCAGCACCGGCAGCGAAAGCGACGTCGACGAGCGCAGGGGGCAGGCGTTCATGGCGGTCCTTTGCGTGGTGGCTGGGCCACGCCGGGCGCGCGGCCGCATCGGGACAGGGATCGAGAGAGGAGGTCTAAGAGGATATCACCCTGCGAGGAGACGTGGCCGGCTGGCGCGCGGCCATGCGCTGCACCCGGCGCGCCCAGCGCCTTCCTTCGCGCCCCGCGCAGCGTTAGAGTCGCGCGCGTCGGGCCGTAGCGCAGCTTGGTAGCGCGGCTGGTTTGGGGCCAGTAGGTCGGAGGTTCGAATCCTCTCGGCCCGACCATCTCAACTGCTTCTAGGCGTTGGCCTTGTGCCGGTGTCCGTGAGCGTCCTCGAAGAGCGACGAGCTCGTTTTTGACAGTCGACTGTCAAAGTTGGAGGACCCCGATGAAGCAGACGAGCGCCCAAAAAGCGGGCAAGAACACTAAGCACGGTGCTTACCAATCATGCCATGAGGTCGCGTTGGCCCCCATGGCTAACCACCACACCCCGTCGCGGCGCCGCCGCGTTCCCAAGCTCTGCCGGCACTCCAGCGGC
>JBERSB010000561.1:0-2448 GCA_041236755.1 Luminiphilus sp.
GCCGCTCGTCGTCGACGCCGGCGACCGCATCCTTTGGATCCCCGGCGTGGAGGTCAGCGAGCTCGCGCGGCTGCAGCTGAACACGCGCCACTGCGTCGAGCTGCAGGCCGAGTGCGGCGTCGAGCCCGCCTCGATCGCGTAGCCGCGCGCCACGATTGGCCGCAACACCGCTCGCGGACGGCGCAGCGCTCTGCCATACTCGCGCGCCCCTCTGCTGCCCCGATCCGACCTACGCCGACGTGCGCCTGACCGTTGAGACCGGCCCCCTGGCCGGCACGACTACCCCGCTCGACCGCGAGCACCCCGCGCTGCTCGGCAGCGCCGAGGACGCGTCCATACGCATCCAGGAGGCGGGCGTGCTCGCCGAACACGCGGTGGTCACGGCGCTCAAGGGCGAGGGCTTCGGCATCACGGCGCACGGCCGCGTGCTCGTCAACGGGACCGAGGTGCAGGCCAGCCGCCTGCGCGACGGCGACGTCATCGAGATCGGCACGACGCGCATCGCCTACGGTGAGGTGCAGGACCTCGGCATGCCGACGATCGCCGGCTACCGCGTGATGGACGTGCTCGGCAAGGGCGGCATGGGCACGGTCTACCGCGCCGAGCAGACCAGCCTCCACAGGCAGGTCGCGCTCAAGGTGCTCAACCAGGCGCAGACCAAGGACGCGTCGTTCGTGTCGCAGTTCGTCGCCGAGGCGCGCGCTGCCGCCAAGCTGCAGCACCCCAACGTCGTCTCGGTGTTCGACGTCGAGCGCGACGGCGACCTCTACTACTACGCGATGGAGCTGATGCACGACGGCTCCTGCGAGGACTGGCTCAAGCAGAACGGCACCATGCCTGTCGACCGCGCGCTGCAGGTGGTCGCCGACGCCGCCGCAGGGCTCGCCTACGCCGAGTCGCTGGACATCGTCCACCGCGACATCAAGCCCGACAACTTGATGCTCGACCAGCACGGCGCCGTCAAGATCGCCGACCTGGGGCTCGCGAGCAGCGGCGCCGACGGCGGCGGCGCTGCGGCCGTCGGCACGCCCCACTTCATGGCGCCCGAGCAGGTCCTCAAGCAGGAGCTGGACCACCGCACCGACCTCTACGCGCTCGGGTGCACATTCTACCGGCTGGTCACGGGCCGCACGCCGTTCCGCGGCCAGACCGTCAAGGACATCCTGCGCGCGCAGGTGAAGGAGGCGGCCGAACCGGCGTCGAAGGCCAACCCCGACGTGCCGGCAGAGGTCAGCGCCATCATCGAGCGGCTGATGGCGAAGGACCCGGCGGACCGGTTCCAGACCGCCAACGCGCTGCTGGAAGAGCTCGAGCAGCTGCTGCAGCCCGCGCAGAAGCGCGGCCTCTGGATCGGCCTCGCCGCCGCCGCCGTGATCGTCGCGGGCGCGGCGATCTACTGGGCGGTGACCAAGCCCAAGGAGAAGGAGGTCGTCATCCAGCGCGAGACCTTCGACGACCCGCTGACCCAGGAGTTCGCGGACCGGATCAAGGTGCTCGAAGCAGAAGCGCAGGAGAAGGACGCGACGATCGCGCTGCTGACGACGCGGCTGGGCAACGACGCCGACGAAGCGCTCGCAGCCGCGCTCGAGGCCGTGGCGGCCGCGCACGAGGGCACGGCTGCCGCCGGCGAAGCGACGCGCCTCGCGGGCGAGGTCCACGCCGAGCTGCAGCGGCGCCAGCAGGAGCTGGAGGGGCGCCGCGCCGAGATCGCCGAGCACATCGCGCGCCTGCGGACCAAGCTCGTGCAGCCCCTCGACACCCACGACTACCAGCGCGCAGCCCGCGTCGTGCAGACGGCCGCGCCCGAAGCGCTGCGCGACGACCCGGAGCTGCTGGCCGCCGTCGCGCGGCTGAACGACGAGGTGCTCGGCCTGGCGCGCACGCGCCTGCAGAACCTCAAGAACGCGGTCGAAGCGGCGACGCAGGCCGACGACCGGGACGCGCTGACCGCCGCCGTCGCGGCGCTGCGCGAAGGCCTCGAGCCCGCGGCGCGCTGGCCCGAGCAGGTCACGGACGCGCTCTCGGTGGCCCGCGAGGCCCTGGCCGGCGGCGGACAGGCGCTGGCCGCGCTCGACGAAGCGCTCCTCGCCGATGCCTGGCAGGGCTACCGCGCGCTGCTGCGCAAGCCGCAGGGCCTGCGCAGCGCCGTCGGCATGCTCGACTTCGACGCAGCCGGCGCAGCGTTCGCGCCGATGGCCGCGGACGAGGCCGGCGGCGGCCCGGCGCGGCGCGCCGCCGCGCTGCGCGCGTGGCTGGCCCACGCGCAGCAGTTCGTCGGCGCGCTCGAACAGCGCTGCGCTGCAGGGGACCTCGAGGTGGCCCTGCCCGACGACACCGCGGTGGTCACCGGCTGGGACCGCGCCAAGCAGCAGTTCACGCTCAAGACCACCGGCCGCCGCCCCAAGTCGGTCACCGTCGGCTACGGCTCGATGCTCGTCGACCAGTGGA
>JBERSB010000562.1:0-5008 GCA_041236755.1 Luminiphilus sp.
CGGAGCTCACCGACACGTCGGTGAAGACCATGTTGCCGTCGTTGCGGAACATCCGGAACGGCGTGCCCGCCATCGGCGCGATGATGATGTCGAGGTCGCCGTCGCCGTCGAAGTCCTCGACAGCCTGGCCGCTGCCGTAGATGGTCGACGAGGGCAGGATGGGCGCGGCGCTGACGAACGCGGGCGCGGCGACGAACTGGGCGTGCGCGGAGGCGACGAGGGTCGCCACCACGAGGGATGCGCGGGTGATTCTCATGGCAGGCACGGAGCTGCGACCGAACGGTCGTGAGCAAGCGAGACAGCGGAGAATGTTACCAGCCGAGACCGTGCTCGCGGGCTTTTCGTGGCGCGTGTCTGCTCCACCGAAAATGCCCGGGACCGCTGCGGCGCCGTGACGGCAACCTTCCTTGGCATGGACATAGTGGTCCCCGCGCCGGCGCTGTCTCTCTTTGCTAGCCGAACGTGATGCCCTGCGCGAGCGGCAGGCTGGTGCCCCAGTTGATGGTCTGCGTCTGGCGCCGCATGTAGGCCTTCCAGGCGTCCGAGCCGGACTCGCGGCCGCCGCCGGTCTCCTTCTCGCCGCCGAACGCGCCGCCGATCTCCGCGCCCGAGGTGCCGATGTTGACGTTGGCGATGCCGCAGTCGCTGCCGACCGCCGACGTGAAGCGCTCGGACGCGCGCACGTCGTTGGTGAAGATCGCGCTGCTCAGGCCCTGCGGCACGTCGTTGTTGAGCCGGATCGCCTCGTCGAGCGAGGTGATCGGGATCAGGTAGAGCACCGGCGCGAACGTCTCCTCTTTGCAGATCGGCAGCGTCTTCGGGCAGCGCACGATGGTCGGCTGCACGTAGGCGCCGCCCTTGAGCTTGGGCGCGACGGTGGCGCGCTTGCCGCCCTGCACGACCTTGCCGCCCTGCGCCTTGGCCGCGGCGATCGCCGCAGCGAAGGCCTCGACCGAGCCCTGGTCGACCAGCGGGCCGACCAGCGTCTTCTTGTCGTTGGGGTCGCCGATGCGGCAGGTCTTGTAGGCCTTGACGAGGCGCGCCTGCAGCTTGTCGATCACCTTTCTGTGGGCGAGCACGCGGCGGGTCGTCGTGCAGCGCTGGCCCGCGGTGCCGACCGCACCGAACACGATCGCACGCACGGCGAGGTCGAGGTCGCAGTCGTCCATCACGATGATCGCGTTGTTGCCGCCGAGCTCGAGCAGCGAGCGGCCGAAGCGCTGGGCGACGCGCGGGCCGACGATGCGGCCCATGCGGGTGCTGCCGGTCGCCGAGACCAGCGGCACGCGCGGGTCGTCGAGCATCGCGCTCCCGACGGTGTCGTCGGGGCCGATCACGCAGCTGACGAGCGGCGCCCACTCCTTGCCGAGCACCTTCGCGGCGATGTTGGTCATCGCGATCGCGGTCAGCGGCGTCTTCAGCGACGGCTTCCAGATGCAGCTGTCGCCGCAGACCAGCGCCAGCATCGCATTCCATGCCCACACCGCGATCGGGAAGTTGAACGCGGTGATGATCCCGACGTTGCCGAGCGGCTGCCACATCTCGCGCATGTGGTGCTGGTCGCGCTCGCTCTGGATCGTCAGGCCGTAGAGCTGGCGCGACAGGCCGACCGCGAAGTCGGCGATGTCGACGCACTCCTGCGCCTCGCCGAGGCCCTCCTGCACGATCTTGCCGGCCTCGAGCGTCACCAGCTTGCCCAGCAGGTCCTTGTGCTCGCGGAACGCGTTGCCGATCCGGCGCACGTACTCGCCGCGCTGCGGGGCGGGCAGCTCGCGCCACTTCAAGAAGGTCGCGTGCGCCTTCTTGCTGATGGCGGCGTAGTCGGCAGCCGTCGCGAGCCGCACCTGGCCGACCACCTTGCCGTCGACCGGCGACGTGACCGCGTGCAGCGCGCCCTTGGTCTTGCGCCAGGAGCCGTCGAAGGCGCCGCTGTGGATCTTCTGGACGCCGAGCTTCTTCAGGAACGTGGTGTTCATGGGGGCGAGCACTTTCGGGGGCGGCGGCGGCGCGTGCAAGGGCGCGCGCCGCTTCCGGCGCGGCCGCGCCGCGGCGCCAAAGCCGCGCGAATGCGCTCGGCCCGCCTGCCGGGGTGCCCTACCGTGCCGGCAGATGCTGGAGCAGGTCCTCTTCGAGCTGTCGCTGCTGTTCGCGCTGTGCGTCCTGGTCGCGGTGACGTTTCACCGCTTCCGCCTGCCGCCGATCGTGGGGTTCCTGTTCGCCGGCGTGCTGGTCGGCCCCAACGCCGTCGGCCTCGTGCACCACGAGGAGATGGTGCGCGAGCTCGCCGAGGTCGGCATCGTCGTGCTGCTGTTCGCCGTCGGCCTCGAGGTGCCGCTCGCGCAGCTGCAGCGGCTGCTGCGTCCGATCCTGGTCGGCGGCGGCGTGCAGCTGCTCGCGACCGCCGCGCTCGCGACCGCGGCGTGCACGGCGCTCGGCTTGGCGCTCGTCGACGCGGTCTTCCTGGCGTTCCTGCTGACGTTGTCGAGCACGGCGGCGGCGACCAAGATGCTGGTGGACCACGGCGAGCTGGGCGCGCCGCACGGCAGGACGGTGCTCGGCATCGCGGTTGCGCAGGACCTCGCGGTCGTGCCGATGATCGTCGCCATCCCGCTGCTGGCTGCGGCCGGCGGAGCTGCGGTCGACGGCCCGGGCAGCGAAGTGCTGCTCAACCTCGGCCTCTTGGCGCTCGTCGTCGCCGGCGCCAAGGTGGTCGTCAAGCCGCTCGTGAACCTCGTCTGCGCGACGCGCAACCGCGAGCTGTTCGTGCTGTTCCTCGGCACGTGGTGCCTCGGATTCGCGGCGGTGACGGCGCACCTGGGTATGTCGCTGGCGCTCGGCGCGTTCCTCGCGGGCGTGCTGCTCGCCGACAGCGACCACCACAGCCAGGCCGCGTCGGAGGTCGAGCCGTTCCGCGACGCGTTCGCGAGCCTGTTCTTCGTCTCGATCGGGATGCTGTTCGACTGGGGCACGATCGCAGCAGCCCCCTGGACGGTGCTCGGCATCGTCGTCGCCGTCGTGGTCGGCAAGGCCGCGATCGTGATCGCCGCAGCGTGGACGCTGGGGCAGCCGTTCTGGGTCCGCATCCGCGCGGGCCTCACGCTGGCCCAGGTGGGGGAGTTCTCGTTCGTGCTGGTGCAGCTCGGCCAGGACAACGGCCTCCTGCAGGCTTCGGCCGAGGCGCTGTTCGTGGTCGCGGCGGTGGTCTCCATCGCGGCGACGCCGTTGCTCTACGCGCTCGGCGGTCGCCTAGCCGCGCGGGCGCGCCGCGCGAGCTCCGGCGTGAGGCACACCTCCGACGACGGGGAGCGCTCCGAGCACGCGGTGATCGTCGGCTACGGGCCGACCGGGCGCGTCGTCGCAGGCGGCCTCGAGGCTGCGGGCATCCCGTTCGTCGTCGCGGAGATGAACGCCGCGACGGTGCGCGCCGAGAAGGCACGCGGCGTGCCGATCGTGCTGGCGGACGCGACCAGGATCTCGGTGCTCAACAGCCTCGGCGTCGCGCGCGCGCAGCTGGTCGTGCTCGCGGTCAACGACGCCACGGCGACGCGACGGATCGCGCAGCTGGTGCGGCAGAACGCGCCGCACGCACACATCCTCGCCCGCGCGGCCTACGAGACCGAGGTCGGTCCCCTGCAGCAGAGCGGCGCGCACGAGGTGGTGCCGCAGGAGCTCGAGGCTTCGGTCGAGATGCTGGTGCGGGTGCTGCGGCGCTTCTTGGTGACCGACGACGAGGTCGGCCGCCAGGTGCGCGCGGTGCGGGCGCGCGCCGGCGCCGGCGAGCGCGCCTCACAGGTGCCCGGCGGCGAGGTCGAGGACGTGGCGGGCTTCGTGCCGGGGCTCGGGTTCGCCGTGCAGCGGGTGGAGGAAGGCTCGGCCATCTCTGGGCGACCGCTCGCCGACGCCGGCGTGCGCCGCACGACCGGCTGCAGCGTCGTCGCGATCCGCCGAGGGGACCGGAGCATCGCCGCGATCCACCCCGACACGGTGCTCGAGGTCGGTGACGTGGCCGTGCTGATCGGTCCGCGGTTGCGCTTGTCGGACGCTGCGGAGATGTTCGCGGCGCCCGCGCGTCGCCCGCGGGCCGAGCCGACATGAAGCCGAACTACACGCTGCTGGCGCTGCTCTGCATGGGGCTCTCCGTGCCGCTCGTCTACCACCTCGCCAACCGCGACGCGGCCGGCGACGCGCCGGTCGTGCGCTTTGCGACCTTCAACCTGGCGCTCAACCGCGCGGGGCCGGGCGAGCTGCTCGACGAGCTGCGCGGCGGCGGCAGCGCGCCCGCGCGCAAGCTCGCCGAGGTGATCCAGCGCGTCCGGGTCGACGTGATCCTGCTCAACGAGCTGGACGGCGACGGCGACGGCGAGGCGATGCGCGTGTTCGCCGACGAATACCTCGCGGTCTCGCAGGGTGGCCTGGACCCGATCGTGTTCCCGTACCGCTTCACGGCGCCGGTCAACACCGGCGTACAGTCGGGCATGGACCTCGACTCCGACGGCGCGGTCGGCGGCGCGGCGGACGCCTACGGCTACGGTAGGTTCGCCGGTCAGTACGGCATGGCGCTGCTGTCGCGCTACCCGATCCTCGAGGAGCGGGTGCGCACGTTCCAGCAGCAGAAGTGGAGCGAGATGCCGGGGGCGCTGCGGCCCGACGGCTACTACACAGACGACGTCTGGGCGCGGCTGCGGCTGTCGTCCAAGAGCCACTGGGACATACCGATCGGGATCGGCACGCGCGAGGACGGCTACGTCGTGCACGCGCTGTGCAGCCACCCGACGCCGCCTGCCTTCGACGGTAAAGAGGACCGCAACGGCTGCCGCAACCACGACGAGATCCGCTTCTGGGTCGACTACCTGACGCCGGGGCAGGCCGACTGGATCGTCGACGACGCCGGCGCGCGCGGCGGGCTCGCGTCAGGGGAGTCGTTCGTGGTGTTGGGCGACCTCAACTGCGACCCGGTCGACGGCGACGCGAAGCGCGAGGCCATGGTGGCGTTGCTCGCGCACGCGCG
>JBERSB010000563.1:0-5653 GCA_041236755.1 Luminiphilus sp.
GCGTTCCGCTTGGCCTGCTCGAGCGAGCGGACCTGCGAGCGGAGACGCTCGGAGATCGCGAGGCCGGCGGCGTCGTCGGCCGCGGTCGAGATGCGGAGGCCCGTCGACAGGCGACGGAAGTTGCCGCTCAGCCGGTTCGTGACCGTCGAGAGGTTGCGCTGCGCGTTGATGGAAGTGACGTTCGTATTGACTCTCAGACCCATGCTTGCCTGTTGCTCCGTTGGCTAGTTGTTCAGGTGGTTGCTTCGGGGCCATGATCCGGAGCGGGGACACATGCCTTGAGACCCGGGGCCTCGCGCAGGAGCAAAACGCAACGAATTCGACCAAGTGACCAAAAGGTCAACGCCCCTTCGTGCCGAAAGGGCCCTTGTCACCGCTCACACAGGTGCGGCTGCAGGCAAACCCCCGAGCCTGCTGAGAAACAGGACAAGGTCGGCACATGAAGAATCTCAGTTTCCCCGGACTCCCCCGCGTTCTGATCGTGGACGACGAAGACGGCGTCCGCGAAGGACTCCGCACGCTGCTCCAGCAAGAGGGCCTGCACGTCGAGACCGCCGGCACGGCTGAAGAGGGACTGCGTCGCGTCGAGGCGCGCAGCTTCGACGTCGTCTTCCTGGACCTGAACCTGCCCGGCGCCGACGGCCTGTCGACGATCAGCCAGTTCCGGGTCGGCACGCCGTCGCCCGACATCCTGATCCTCACGGGCTACGGCACCGTCGCCAAGACTGTCGAGTCCATGCGCAAGGGCGCCAGCGACGTGATCGAGAAGCCGTTCAACGGCGACCGCATCCTGGCCACCGTGCGCCGAGTCCTCGAGACCCGCCAGCTCAAGAACGAGCTGACCTGGCTGCAGGACCGCGTCCGCGAGCTGACCTCGACCGAGCTGGTCGGCCTCTCCAGCGGGATCCGCGAGGTGCAGACCCGGATCGACCAGGTCGCGCACGCCCCCGATACGACCGTGCTCATCACCGGTCAGAGCGGCACGGGCAAGGAGCTGGTCGCGCGCTGTGTGCACGAGCGCAGCGCCCGACGCCACGGTCCGTTCGTCGCGGTCAACTGCGCCGCGCTCACCGAGGCGCTGCTCGAAGCCGAGCTGTTCGGCTACGAGCCCGGGGCGTTCACCGGCGCGAGCCGCGAGGGCAAGGACGGCCTGTTCGCGATCGCGTCCGGCGGCACGTTGTTCCTCGACGAGATCGGGGAGATGGAGCTCAACCTCCAGGCCAAGCTGCTGCGCGTGCTCCAGGAGCGGGTCTTCCGCCGCGTCGGCGGCGTGCACGACGTGCCCGTCGACGTTCGGATCATCGCGAGCACCAACCGCGACCTGCGCCAGATGGTGCAGACCGGCGGCTTCCGCGAGGACCTCTTCTACCGCCTCAACGTGATGGCCGTGCACGTCCCGCCGCTGCGAGAGCGCGCCGAGGACGTCCCGCTGCTGTCGCACTGCTTCCTCGACCAGATCGGCCGCCAGATGGGCAAGTCGCTGTCCGGCTTCACCGAGGAGGCCATGGAGACGCTCACTGAGTACACGTGGCCCGGCAACGTGCGCGAGCTGCGCAACGCGATCGAGCACGCGTGCATCGTCTGCCCGAGCGGCATGATCGACGAAGCGCACCTGCCGAAGTTCACCGGCGGCGCCCTCGACGGCAGCGACGAGATCGACCGGACCGCGCTGGTGCTCGACGGCGAGGACCGCTCCATCCGTGCGCTCGAGTCCCAGCTGGTCTCCAAGGTGCTCGAGGACACCGAGTGGAACATCAGCCGGGCGGCCTCGATCCTCGGGATCAACCGCACGACGCTCTACAACAAGATCCGCGTCTACGGCCTGGGCAAGCGCCCGGGCCGCAGCAAGGTGCTGGTGTGAACGGCGTCGCGCAGGACCAGCTCCCCGGCCTGATCGGCCACGAGCTCCGCAACCCGCTCGCCTCGGCGATGACGGGCGCGATGCTCGCCCGCGACATGGTCGACAGCGACGATCCGCGGGCAGCAGTGCTCGACGGCGTGCTCCGTGACCTCGACCGCATGACCGGCCTGATCGACGGCTGGCTCCTGCTCGCGCGCGACCAGCAGGTCGGCGAGCGGGTCGGCGTCGAGGAGCTGCTCGACGCGGTCGCGTCGCGTACGCGCGCCGAAGTCGTCAGCGCGCCGCCGTCCGCGTGGGTGCGCGGCAACCGCTGTCTGCTGGAGCGCGCGCTCGAGAACTTCTGCGAGAACGCCCGCAACGCCGGCGCCGCGAACGTGCGCTTCGCAGCGCAGCACGACGGCGGCAACGTCTACATCCACGTCGAAGACGACGGCAAGGGCGTCGACCCTGAGCAGACCGACAAGATCTTCGCTGCCGGCTGGTCGGGAGCAGGCGGAACCGGGCTCGGCCTCCACGCCGTGCGCACCACGGTCGAGGCGATGGGCGGCGACGTCGAGTGCGTGGCGCTCGTCGGCGGCACCCGGTTCACGATCTCCGTCCCGATGGGTGGGACGAACCCCCTATGAAGTGCCTGCTCGTCGACGACGAGCCCGGCATCCGCGAAGGGCTCGCCATGCTGCTGCGGCGGCGTGGCTTCGAGGTCACGACGGCCGGCGACTGCGCCGCCGCGGCGGCCGCCCTCGACGCGCAGAACTTTGACGTCGTGGTGACCGACTGGCGGCTGCCCGACGGGACCGCGGTCCGCTTCGCGGCTTCGTGCCCGTGTCCGGTGCTCGCGGTGAGCGGACACCCTGAAGAGGTAGAGCAGATCGGCGCGATCCGTGAGGCGCTGGCCAAGCCGGTCCGTCCGCAGCAGCTGCTCGATCGGATCGCGGCGTGTGTCCAGTCCGACGACGCCGAGGCGACGGGGCCGGAGCTGGCCCGCGACGTGCGGCGCGTCGTCGACGACGTGCTCGCTCAGCTCCCCGAAGGCACAGCTGTCACCTGCCACGACGACGGCACCTTCGTGGTGCTGCGTGCGAAGGTCCAAGACGGTGTCGGTGGCATCCGCCATCTCGGCGGAGACCTGCGCCTGGTAGGCGAGGGCGACCGTCGCGAACTCGAGCTGCGACTCTGCCGCGACGGCAGCGCGGACCCCGAGACCCTGGTGGTCCCGATCGGCGGCTCCTGGCCGGCCGACGAGGAGTTCGCGCTGGACTGCACGGGCGTCGACGCGACCGAACAGACCTTCTCTGCGTGGTGCGAGAGTGTCGCAAAACGCAACGCGGCGGGCGGCAGGATTTGCCTCCTCAACGTGCCGCAAGAACTCGAACCGATCACGGCAGTTTGGGAAACGACCCATGACATGCCGATGAGAGGACACGTTGGGCCCCGCCTGTCGGCGGAGCTGGCCGAACTCTGGAGCTAGCCGTGACTGACCAAGATCCCGAAGACATCAAGGTATCTGCCGACTCGAACCACGAGGCCGAGTCGCAGGTGAAGTCTGCCGAGCAGGCCGACCAGCCGGAGACCGAGGACAACCAACTCGGCGACCTGATGGCGAAGCCGGGCGCGGCCAAGTCCGCGGTCGACCTCGACCGGCAGGCGCTGCAGGCCGCAGAAGACGCGCTGGCGAGAGGCGAACGGGTGCTCGAGGAGGCCTCGGACGCGATCGACGGTCCGAGCCCGGCGCCGCAGGCAGCCGGCAGCGGTCGCCGCGAGCTCGTGCTCCGCGTTCTGCTCGCGCTGAACGTGGTCGCGATGCTGGTGGTCGCGATGCTGCCGAGCCCGCAGCCGACGACGCAGCCGACGCCGACCGAGATCCAGGAGCCCGCGCCGGTCCCGCGACCGGCTCCGGCCACGCCGACGATGAGCGAACCCTGGAACCAGGCGCTGCGCGCGTCCGAGCGCCGGGACTTCAAGTCGGCGGTCTCGATCCTCGAGGCCTACATCGAGGACAAGCCGCGCATGGCGCCGAGCGAGCGCCTCAGCGTGCTGTCGGCGCTGTCCTTCTACGCCTCGCGCGACAAGGACTTCGCCAAGTCGCGGCTCTACTCGCAGAAGGCGATGGCGCTCGAGCAGAGCCACAGCCTGCCCGAGGACCTCGTGAAGGAGGCGGCCGCGGCGATCGAGAGCGGCGACCAGGAGGCGCTGCGGCGCCTCTGGGCGCGGTTCCTGCTGCAGCAGCGGCAGATCCCGAGCTGGCTCTACCAGCACGTCGCGCAGGCCTACCTCGAGCTGGGTGACAGCTACCGCAAGGACGCGAACGAAGCGGAGCAGAGCGCCCGCGACCAAGAGCTCAAGGAGGCTGCTGCGCGGCTGCGCGCCGAAGCCGAGCGGAGGGGCGGCAAGTGATCGCCGCGCTCCTGTCCCTGCTGACGGCGATGCCCCAGGGGGCGGAGCCCGATGTGTTCCAGACCCGGCAGCTGCAGCTGCCCGGCGGCGGCGCGCGCACGGGCGTCGCGGCGGACAAGCGGCAGATCCATTGCCTCGCCGCGCTCCGAGAGCTCGCCAAGGCCGTCAACTGGAACCTCGTCATCGAGAGCACGCCGCTCGAGAACGACCTGCGCTTCGCGTCGATCGACCTCAACTTCGCCGATCAGGACCCGCGCATGGTCGCGCAGCTGATCGCGGTGGCAGGCGGCGCCGACAGCATCTTCGACGAGCCCGCCGGCTTCGAGGGCGCCCGGGTCACGCTGCACGTGGTGCGCGTGCCGTCCGGCGAGACCAAGTCCGGTCGCCAGCGCCTGCGCACGCTCGCGGGGCAGTGGTACCGGTCGTTCTTGCACGACGAGCTGCAGTACGAGCCGATCGTGCAGCGCGAGGGCGTCGCCGTGCGCATGCACCTGGGACAGCTGCTGGTCGACAGCGGGGACCTGGAGTCGGCGATCGCCTTCTTCAGCGACGTCTACGACAGCGGGCCGAACGACAGCATGACTTCGGCGATCCTCAAGATCGCCGCGTGCCACCTGGACCTCGCCGCCGGCTGCGTCGACATCGGCGAGAAGAACGCGCACTACGGCAGCGCCGAGGAGTGGGCGCGGCGCGTCTTCGAGCGCCCCTCTTCCCGCGGGGCGCCCGCGGGCGCGCAGGCGACGATCCTGCTCGGCCGGGCGATGCTCGGCAAGGCACGCCACCAGGAAGACCCGCTGAAGGTCCTCGAGATGGCGCGCGCGTGTCAGGACGAGATGCAGGACCGCGTCATCTACCTGCTCGACTCCGTCGAGCTGATGAAGGCGTGGTTGATCGCAGGAGAAGCGCAGGCGGTCATGGGCCGCCCGGATCGCGTCTACCAGACGATGATGACACTCCGCGAGTCCGCCTACTTCGACGAGCTCGGCCCGGCCGAGTCGCTCGACTACCGCTACCTGCTCGGCTTCGGCGCGCTCGGCGTCGGCAAGGTCGAGCTGGCGCATGCTGTACGTTGGTGGCTTTCGGAATGATGAATTCCACGGCCAGGGCGCCCTCACCTACCCGGACGGACGCTCCTACGAGGGCGAATTCTCCAACGGCGAATTTCATGGCAAGGGCTCTGAAGTCTTTGCTGACGGAAAGAAATACGATGGCCAGTACATGGAAGGCAAGTTCCACGGCAAAGGCCTGCTGCGCAACCCTAACGGCAGCTCCATCGAGGCTACTTTCCGCCATGGTGAACCCTATGGACAGGTTCGCCTGACAACCGCGGCCGGCGAAGTGTTTACCGCCCGCACCACGGAACCCGGTGTCTGTTATCGGGAGAAGAGTTATCGGGCA
>JBERSB010000564.1:0-17031 GCA_041236755.1 Luminiphilus sp.
CGCGCGACGACCGCGTCCATCCCGGGCACGCGCGCAAGATGATGGCGCGCATGCTCGAGCAGGGTCACGACGTGCTCTACTACGAGAACATCGAGGGCGGCCACGGCGGCGCCGCCGACAACAAGCAAGCCGCGTTCATGTCGGCGCTGGCGTGGGCGTTCCTCTGGGAGACGCTGCCGTGACGCCTCGGGCCCTGATTTAGAGGGCCCTGATCTCGAGGGCGGCCTGAGCTCGAGGGCGCCCTGATCGAGAGGGCGGCCTGATCGAGAGGGCGGCCTGATCTAGAGGGCGCCCTGATCTCGAGCGGCCTGACGCGCCGGCGCAGCTCGTAGGCGCGGCGGAAAGTTGGCGGAGAGGGGGGGATTCGAACCCCCGTAGCACTTGCGCACTAACCGGTTTTCGAAACCGGGCCATTCAGCCACTCTGGCACCTCTCCGCGAGGGTCTCGGCGTGGGGACGCAGAGACGAATGAGCGGCGGATCGTCCAGATCCGCCGAGGCATTTCAACCTTGCTCGTCGGGAATCGCCCGCGGCCTGAACCCTGCTGCGCAGCCGCCCGTCGCAGCGGCGCTCCCGCGCGGCGTCGTCAACTCCGACGCAGCCGGAAGAAGCTCCGCAGCAGCGCTGCGCTCTCGTCTGCCCCCACCGCCTCGAGCACTTCGCAGCGGTGGTTCAGCCGATCGTCCTCGAGGATCGTCGCGAGCGAGCGCACCGCGCCGAACTTCGGGTCACGCGCGCCGAACACGACGCGGCGAACGCGCGCATGCAGGATCGCGCCCGCGCACAGAAAGCACGGCTCTAGCGTGCAGTAGAGCTGCGCTTCGGGGAGGCGCTTGTCGCCCGTCGCCACAAACGCCTGCTGCAGCGCCTCGATCTCGGCGTGCGCGATCGGCGAGCCGCGCTCCTCGACCCGGTTGCGGCCGACGCCCACCACTTCGTCGCCGATGACGACCACCGCCCCCACCGGCACCTCGTCCTGCGCCGCAGCTGCGCGGGCCAGCTCGAGGCATTGCTGCATGTGCAGCTCATCTGCGCTTGTGGGCTGCGACGAGGACATCTATCTTCCGGCCAGTCCATCGGAGCGACCCACCTTGAGCAAGCGAGACTTCCTGTCCACGGCCGGAATCAACCGGCACGAACTCGACGACCTCCTCGACCTCGCCACCCGCGTCAAGGGCAAGCGCCCCGGCCAGGTGCTCGGGGGCAAGGCGCTCGGCATGCTGTTCTTCCAGCCGAGCCTGCGCACGCGCGTGTCGTTCGAGGTCGGCATGCAGCAGCTCGGGGGCCACTGCATCAACCTGTCCTCGGACGACCTCTACGAGCTCGAGCCCGGCGAGCAGGCGATCATGGACGGCCGCGCCGAGGAGCACGTCAAGGACGCCGCGCGCACGCTGTCCCGCTACGTCGACGCGCTCGGCGTGCGCGCCGCCGCGCGCACCGGCAGCTGGGAGCGCGACCGCCAAGAGCTGCTGCTGCGCAGCTACGCCGAGCACGCCTCGGTCCCGGTCATCAACCTCGAGTCGGTCTTCGAGCACCCGTGCCAGGCGCTGGCCGACGTGCTCACGATGCGTGAGAACCTGACGAGCCTGCAGCGTCGCAAGCTGACGCTGCTGTGGTGCAACCACCCCGAGCAGAAGCCGCTCGGGCCGACCCACTCGGTGCTGCAGCTGGCCGCCGTGATGGGCATGGACATCACGCTCGCGCACCCGCTCGGCTTCGAGGTCGACGACGAGGTGCTGCAGCGCAGCAGGGCCACCGCCGAGGACGCGGGCGGCTCGGTGCGCGTCGTGAACGACCGGGACGAGGGCGCCAGGGGCGCCGAGGTGATCTACGCCCGCTCCTGGGGATGTACCAAGTTCTGGAACGACGCCGAGCGTGAAGCGATGGTCAAGCGCTCGCTGCAGGACTGGCGCGTCGATTCGCAGCTGATGCAGACCACGGACAACGCGATGCTGATGCACCCGCTGCCGGTCCGCCGCAACGTGGCCGCGACGGACGAGGTGCTCGACGGCGACCGCTCCCGGATCTACGACCAGGCGGCCAACCGCGCGCACGTGCAGAAGGCGCTGCTGATGCAGCTGCTGAAGTAGCGCGCGCCCCGCCCGAACGCAGCCGTCGGCGAGGCTGCGCAGGCGGGCGAGCGCGCGCATCTCGGCCCGGCCTTGTGGAGAACTCTGTGGGCAGCCCGGGGGTTGTCGGACGCGCGCCGATCGGGCCAATACCGACGCCGGCCGTCGTCTCGAAGCCGGTCGCGTTCCGCGTTAGCCTTGCTCTGCGATGACCGACGCGCCGCCGTTCGTACACCTGCACGTGCGCTCGCACTACAGCCTGCTGCAGTCGCCCGCGCAGATCGGCCCGCTCGTCGCCGCGGCCAAGGAGGACGGCCAGACCGCGATCGCGCTGACCGACAACGGCAACATGTTCGGCGCGGTCGACCTGTTCAAGGCGTGCAAGAAGGCCGAGATCAAGCCGATCCTCGGCCAGACCACCTACTACGCGGGGCGCACGAGCAAGGAGACCGCCGGCGCCGACAACCCGACCTTCGACCTCACGCTGCTCGCCGAGAACAACGTCGGCCTCGAGAACCTCAAGCGGCTCAGCGGCAAGGCGTGGCTCGAGGGCTTCAGCTACCGGCCGCGCGTCGACCGCGCGATGCTCGAGGAGCACAGCGAAGGCATCATCTGCCTGTCCGGCACGGTGCGCTCGCAGGTCGCGATGGCCATCCAGCAGAACGACTACGAGGGCGCCAAGGAAGCAGCGCTCTCGCTGCGCGAACTGTTCGGTCCGGACAACTTCTTCCTCGAGGTCGCGATCACCGGCGAAGAGGCGCAGCGCAAGGTCACGGTCGGGCTCAAGAAGCTCGGCGAAGAGCTCGGCATCCCGTGCGTCGCGACCAACGACGTGCACTACCTCAATCAGGAGGACTGGCTCGCGCAGGACATCATGCTGTGCATCCGCTCAGGCAAGTCCGTCGCCGACCAGGAGCGCTTCCGGATGGGCTCGCGCGAGCTGCACCTCAAGACGCGCGCGGAGATGCACAAGGCGTTCCAGAGCTGGCCCGAGGCGCTCGAGAACACCGTCAAGATCGCCGAGCGGTGCGAGGTCTACATCGTGTTCGGGGTCTACCACGTGCCGGTCTACGAGCCCGAGGACCGCAGCTCGCCGGACGACTACTTCCAGAAGCTGTGCCGCGAGGGCGCGATCGCGCGCTACGGCGCGATCGACGAGCGGATCCAGGAGCGCCTCGACTACGAGGTCGAGATCATCAAGAAGCTCGGCTTCGTCAGCTACTTCCTGATCACCTGGGACTTCATCAAGGTCGCCAAGGACATGGGCATCCCGGTCGGCCCTGGCCGCGGCTCCGCGGCCGGCTCGATCGTCGCCTACTGCCTCGGCATCACCGACGTCTGCCCGCTCGAGTACAACCTGCTGTTCGAGCGCTTCCTGAACCCGGGCCGGGTGTCGATGCCGGACATCGACATCGACTTCTGCGGCAACCGGCGCGAGGAGGTGATCCAGTACGTTCGCGACAAGTACGGCGCCGACTGCGTCTGCCAGATCATCACGTTCGGCACCATGGCGTCGCGCGGGGTGCTCAAGGACGTGGGCCGCGTGCTCGACTTCCCGGTCGGGGACATCAACGAGCTCTGCAAGAAGGTCCCGCAGGGGCCGGGCGCGTCGCTGAAGGACGCGCTCGAGACGGACAGCGACCTGCAGGAGATCCGCGACAGCTCCCCGCAGCACAAGCGGCTGTTCGAGCTCGCGCTGAAGCTCGAGGGCTCGGCGCGGCACAACTCGATCCACGCCGCCGGCGTCGTGATCTCCGATCGGCCGGTGCTCGACTACGTGCCGCTCGCCAAGAACGGCGACGACGTCATCACGCAGTGGCAGATGACCGAGCTCGAGGAGGTCGGCCTGCTCAAGATGGACTTCCTGGGCCTCAAGACCCTGACCATCCTGTCGGAGGGCGCGCGCCTGGTGAAGGAGGTGCACGGCGTCGACCTCGACCTCAACCGGCTGCCGCTCGACGACAAGCCGACCTACGAGCTGATGGCGCGCGGCGACACGCAGGGCGTGTTCCAGCTGGAGTCGTCGGGCATGCGGGAGCTGCTGACGCGGCTGAAGCCGGACAACTTCGAGGACGTGATCGCGGTGCTCGCGCTCTACCGCCCGGGCCCGCTCGGCTCGGGCATGGTGGACATGTTCGTGCGCAGAAAGCACGGCGAGGAGAAGACGGTCTACCCCCACCAGGACACCGCCCCTGTTCTGGAGCCGACCTACGGCGTCATCGTCTACCAGGAGCAGGTGATGCAGATCTCCGGCTCGATCGGCGGCTTCTCGATGTCCGAGGCGGACAACCTGCGCAAGGCCATGGGCAAGAAGAAGCCCGAGGTCATGCTGAAGTTCAAAGACCAGTTCATCGAGGGCGCGGTCAGCAAGGGCTACGACGGCAAGTTCGCCAAGGAGCTCTTCGAGACGATGGAGTACTTCGCGGGCTACGGCTTCAACAAGTCCCACTCGACGGCCTATGCGCTGGTGACCTACCAGACGGCGTGGCTGAAGGCCCACTACCCGACCGAGTTCACCGCCGCGAACCTGACGACGGAGTCGAACAACAGCGACAAGATCAAGGAGTTCGTCGACGACATCCGGCGCTCCGGGATGACGATCCTGCCGCCAGCGGTGAACCACTCGATGCGCTACTTCAACGTCGAGGACGGCTGCATCCGCTACGGCCTCGGCGCGGTCAAGGGCGTCGGCTCGCGCGTCGCCGACGCGATCGCCGAAGACCGCGCGCAGAACGGGGCGTTCGCGAGCATGGAAGACCTGTGCGAGCGGCTCGACGGCACGCTGATCAACAAGACCGCGCTCGAGTCGCTGGTCGCGTCGGGCGCGTTCGACGACATGGGGCGCACCCGCGCCGGCAACAACAAGCAGATCGAGCGGGCCCTGCGCGCCGCGGCCAACGCCCGCGAGGACAAGCGGCGCGGGCAGAAGATGCTGTTCGCAGCGCCGCCGGTCGCGGTCGCAGACGAGGTCGAGGACGGCGTGCCCGAGTGGCCAGAGCACGACCGGCTGACGCGCGAGAAGGAGGCCCTGGGCTTCTACCTGTCAGGCCACCCGTTCGAGAAGCGCGGCGGCTTCCTGTCGCGGATCGCCGGCAGCACGATCGCCGCGGTCGCGACGATGCAGCCCGGCGACAGCATCCGCATCGCAGGCATGATCAGCGCCGCGCGCATCCTGCAGATCAAGCAAGGCAAGAACGCCGGCAAGAAGATGGCCAAGTTCCTGCTCGAGGACCTCGGGGGGCAGATCCCGGTCACCTGCTTCGCGCGCACGTTCGAGAACGTGAAGGACTACGTCGTCGACGACGAGATCGTGTTCATCAGCGCGCGGCGCGACAAGGGCAGCGACGAGCCGGCGCTGCTGCTCGACGACCTGATGACGGCCGAGCAGGTCGTGCGGCGCGAGGTCGCAGGCCTCGTCTGCAACCTCGAGGGCCCGATGGCCACCGAGCGGAGCATCGCGCGGATCTTCGAGGTCACCGAGCGGCACAAGGGCGACCAGCACTTCCACATGGACCTCGAGGACGGCGGCGACTGGTTCCGCGTGCGCTCGGACGGCGGCGTCCGGATCACCGAGCAGCTGCTCGACGAGCTGGCGCTGCTGATCGGCCCCGAGAACCTGTCGTTCACGCGCATGTAGCGCAGCAGCGCCCGGGCGTCGACGTGCTCGGTGAAAGGCGCCAGTGCAGAACGAAACCAGTGCAGAACGAAACCGGTGCAGTGCGAAACCGGTGCAGAACGAAAAACGGCGCCCTGAGGCGCCGTCTCGTGACCAGTCGATGCGCCAAGCGCGTTCCCGCGACGGCGCGAGGCGCTAGACCGCCTGCTCTTCCTCGACGTCCTCGTCGACGATCTGGGCCTCTTCCTCGGCCTTCTTGATCTGCTGCTCGAGCACGTTGTTCTCGACCAGCTCCAGGATCGCCCGGTCGCTGCCGTCGCCGATCCGGTGGTCGGGCAGGCGCAGGATGCGCGTGTAGCCGCCCGAGCGGTTGGCGAAGCGCGGCGCGATCTCGTCGAACAGCTTCTTCACCGCGGTCTTGTCCTGGAGGTAGGACACGGCGGTGCGGATGCGGTGGAGGCGGTCGGAGTCGTCCCCCTTCTTCGCGAGCGTGATCATCTTCTCGACGAACGGCCGCAGCGCCTTGGCCTTGGCCAGCGTCGTGGACACGCGCTCGTGCTTGATGACCGAGACGCAGAAGTTCATGCGCAGCGCCTTTCGGTGCGCGCTGTTCCGGTTGAGGCTCTTGCCAGCGACCTTGTGCTTCATGGCTACGTTCCTTGCGGGCGTCCTGCTTCAGGAGCTCGCGGCTGCGATTACTTGTACTCCTCGACGTTCATGCCGAGCGAGAGGCCCAGCGCGGCGAGCTTGCTCTTGACCTCCTTGAGGGAGGTCTTGCCGAAGTTGCGCACCTTGAGCATCTCGGGCTCGGACATCTGAACGAGGTCCCGCATGAGCGCGACGTTCTCGCTGTCCAGGCAGTTCTTCGAGCGGACCGACAGCTCGAGCATGTCGATGCTCTTGTTGAGCAGGTCGATCATCTCGCGGCGGCGCGCGCCCTCGTCGCCTTCCGGCGCCAGGACCCCGCCCTCGACCGCGAGCTCTTCCTTGAGCTCGAAGTACTGCACGAACGGGTTGAGGTGCTTGCGGTAGATCTTGGAGGCCTCGACGAGGCCCATCTCGGGCGACACCGTGCCGTCCGTCCAGACCTCGAGGACCAGGCGGTCGTAGTCGGTCGACTTGCCGACGCGCGTGTTCTCGATGCCGTAGCGGACGCGGTGAACCGGGCTGAAGATCGAGTCGACCGGGATCGTGCCGATCTCGAGGTCGTCCTGGACGTTCTCCTCGGCGGTGACGTAGCCGCGGCCCTTGCGCACCTGCATCTCGCAGAAGAAGCGCACGTCCTCGGTCAGCGTGCAGATCTTGAGATCCGGGTTGGCGATCTCGACGTTGTGGTCGCCTTCGATCTTCTCGGAGAGCACCTCGCCCTTCTCTCTGACGTCGAGCCGGAGCGTCGTCGGCGCATCGGTGTGCATCTTGACGCGCAGCTTCTTGATGTTCAGCACGATCTGCGTGACGTCCTCGAGCACGCCCTGGATCGTCGAGAACTCGTGCACCACGCCGTCGATGCGGACCCAGGTGACGGCCGTGCCCTCGAGCGAGGACAGCAGCACGCGGCGGAGCCCGTTGCCGATCGTGGTGCCGAAGCCCTTCTCGAAGGGCTCGACCACGAAGCGGCCGTACTGGGACGTGGCGGTCTCCCGCTCCAGGCGGACCTGGGACGGCAGCTCGAAGTTACGCCAACGAATACGCATATCGTTTCTCCGGGAAACAGGTTGGCCCGGGACCGGTCAGGTCGGGGGCCGTTGGTTGCAGTTGCGATCGGGTGTGTCGGAGGTGCGCCCCGAAGGACCAGGGCGCGAGCACCGGGGCTGTCAGGAGCCCAGACCTAGTGGGGAATGCAGGCCTACTTGGAACACAGCTCGACGATGAGCTGCTCGTTGAGTTCGACGCTGACGTCCTCCCGCTTGGGGAGTTGGATGACGCGTCCCTTGTTCTCGGTCGGCGTGGCCTCGAGCCAGGTCGGCAACGGCCGGCCCTTGTTCATCTCGACGGCGTCGCCGGCCTTCTTGCTGATCTTCTCCTTGCCGACGACGGCGATCTCGTCGCCGGCGCGGACCAGGTAGCTCGGAATGTCGAGCCGGCGGCCGTTCACCTGCACGTGGCCGTGGGCGACCATCTGGCGGGCGTCGAAGCGCGAGAACGCGAGGCCGAGGCTCAGCAGCACGTTGTCGAGGCGGCGCTCCATCAGGATCAGGAGGTTCTCACCGGTGTTGCCCTTCTGGCGGCGCGCGATGCTGAAGTAGTGCTGGAACTGGCGCTCGAGCACGCCGTAGATCCGCTTGCACTTCTGCTTCTCACGCAGCTGGGTGCCGTAGTCCGTGCCCTTCTTGGGGCGGACGTGCTGGCCAGGCGGGTAGTTGCGACGGTTGACCGCGCACTTCTCCGAGAAGCATCGCTGCCCCTTGAGGAACAGCTTGACGCCTTCGCGGCGGCAGAGCTTGCAGACGTTGGTGTCGTTACGTGCCATGACAGTGTGTGTGTGGTGCTGGTCGGGGGCGGGACCTGATCAGACGCGGCGGCGCTTGCGCGGCCGGCAACCGTTGTGGGGCAGCGGGGTGCAGTCCTCGATCGACTTGACGTCGATGCCGGAGTTGGCGAGCGCCCGGATGGCGGACTCACGGCCGGAACCCGGGCCGCGGACCATGACCTCCATCTCGTGCACGCCCATCTTCTTGCACTTGTCCGCGACCTTCTCGGCGGCGCGCTGCGCCGCGAACGGCGTGCTCTTGCGCGAGCCCTTGTAGCCGATGGTCCCGGCCGAGTCCCAGGCGATGACCTGGCCGGCGGTGTCCACCACCGTGATGATCGTGTTGTTGAACGAGGCCTTCACGTGCGCGACGGCCTTACCGACGTTCTTGCGGACCTTGGTCTTCTTCTTGTCGCCAGCGCTCATGGTTACTTCCTCAGGATCTTCTTGTTGGCCACCGTCTTGCGCGGGCCCTTGCGGGTGCGCGCGTTACACCGCGTGCGCTGACCGTGCACCGGCAGGCCGCGCCGGTGGCGCAGGCCGCGGTAGCAGTAGATCTCCTTCAGGCGGGTGATGTTCTGCATGTTGAGGCGGCGCAGGGCCCCCTCTACCGGAAAGTTCGACTCGAGGTAGCCCGCGATGTTGGCGACCTCGTCGTCCTTGAGGTCCTTGGCGCGGACGGACGGGTTGATCGCCAGCTCGGCGAGGCACTTCTTGGCGACGGCCGGGCCGACGCCGTAGAGGTACTGGAGCGCGACGTCGATGCGCTTCTCGTTGGGGATGTCGACACCGAGGAGTCTGGGCATGGTGCTTCCTTGAAGGCCTACTTGCCTTGGCGCTGCTTGTGGCGCGGGTTCTCGCAGATCACGCGCACGATGCCGCGACGCTTGACGACCTTGCACTTGTCACAGATGCGACGGACGCTGGCTCTGACCTTCACAACAGTTCTCGCTTGCTCTAGGGGAATACGGATGGGGTGGGCTACTGATCGAGCAGCTTGCAGATGCGCGCCTTGTTGTCGTCGAAGGGCGAGACGTCGACGAGGACCGGGTCTCCGGGGAGGAGGCGGGAGAACGCCATCCTGAGGTCCTTTGCGACGTGCGCCACGACGGTCCGGCCGTCGGTCATCTGCAGGCGGAACAACCCGTTGTTGAGCGCTTCGAGCACGGTGGCCCGCTCGCCCTTCTGAGGCTGTCCCTGACCTGTGGTCATTGCATTTGCGTCAGCAGCTCCTGGAAAACGACATCGGGCGATCGATTCGCGTCGATCTCCCGCAGAACACCACGGCCCCCGTAGTACGCCAGCAAGGGCGCCGTCTGGGTCCGATACACTTCGAGGCGCTTGCCGATCGCCTCTTCGCGATCGTCAGAGCGTTGGGTCAACTCACCGCCGCAGGCGTCACAGACGCCCTCGCTCTTCGTCGGCTTGTGCTCCACGTGCCAGATGGCGCCGCATTGCGAGCAGGTGCGACGGCCCGTCAGGCGTCCCATCAGGACGTCTTCCGGAACGGCGAAGGAGACCACGTGCGTGAGGGCGTTGTCGCCGGACAGGTTCTGGTCCAGCGCTTCGGCCTGGGGGAGTGTACGGGGAAAACCGTCCAGGATCCAGGCGGACTGGGCGTCCGGCTGCTGGATGCGCGCCTTGACCATGTCGATGATCAGCTGGTCCGGGACCAGCTTGCCGGCGTCCATGAAGGTCTTGGCCTCGGCGCCCAGCGCGCTGCCCGACTTGATCTCCTCGCGGAGCATGTCGCCCGTCGAGATGTGGGCGATCTCGGCCGTCGCGGCGACGCGCTTCGCCTGGGTGCCCTTACCGGCGCCAGGGGCGCCTAGGAACACGCAGCGAGCTTGCAGCTGGTCGGCCATCGGTCGGTTCGGAGAGGTCGGAGGGAGGATGAGAGGGGTCTCGGATCAGCTCTGCGAGCGGCGGCCCCAGCCGCTGCCGCCGGCAGCGCCCGCGGCGTCGCCCTTGCCCGCGGCGCCCGGGCCCGGCCCACCCGGGTCGGCCATCGCGCCTTCGTAGTTCCGCATGACCAGGAGCGCGTTGATCTTCTCGACCAGGTCGAGCGCGACGCCCACGACGATCAGGATCGACGTGCCGGACATGAAGTAGATGAGGACCTGGTCGGTCGTGTTGCCGCGCGTGCCGATCAACGACGGCATCACCGCGATCACGGCCAGGAAGGTCGAGCCCGCGAGCGTGATGCGGACCATCGTCTGCTCGAGGAACTGGGCCGTCGGCTTGCCCGGGCGGATGCCGGGGATGAACGAGCCGCCCTCCTGCAGGTTCTTCGCGATCTCGTTCGGCTGGAACATCATCGACGTCCAGAAGAAGGCGAAGAAGAAGATCAGCGCCGAGAACGTCAGCACGTACCAGAAGCCCTGGTTCTGACCGAACGTCTGCTCGAGGAAGGTCACGCCGAGCGCGGTGCCGAGCATCGCGGGGATCACGGTGAGCGCCGACGCGAAGATGATCGGCATGACGCCGGCCTGGTTGACCTTGAACGGCAGGTAGGTCTTCTGGCCGCCGTAGACCTTGCGGCCGCGGGCCTGCTTGGCCTGCTGGATCGGGATCCGGCGCTGCGCCTTGGTCATGAACACGACCGCGATCACCGTCACGCCCCAGGCAGCGAGGAACAGCAGCAGGTTCTGCCACTCGGCCGTGCCGAAGCCGGTCGTGATGTAGCCGCTCAGCGCCGGCGCGAGGTTGGAGATGATCCCCGCCATGATGATCAGCGAGATGCCGTTGCCGATGCCGTGCTCGGTGATCTGCTCGCCGAGCCACATGATGAACATCGTGCCGGCGGTCAGCGACACCATCACGACGATGGTGTAGATGCCGAACCACTGGTCGACGCCGGCGTGCAGCAGCCGCGACTCCGGCGAGCTCAGCGTGCCGCCGATCACGAACCACGACTGGATCAGGCAGATGCCGACCGTCGCCATGCGCGTGAACTGGTTGATCTTGCGCTGGCCGCTGGCGCCCTCCTTGCTGATCTTCTCCAGCGCCGGCACGGCCTTGGCGAGCAGGCTGAAGATGATGCTGGCAGAGATGTAGGGCATCACGCCGAGCGAGAAGAGCGTCGCGCTGCCGAGCGAACCGCCGGTCAGCACGTTCATCATGCCGAACAGGCGACCGACGCCGTCCATGCTGCCCAGGTTGGCCAGCATCACCTCGGCGTTGACCCCCGGCAGCGGGATGAAGAACCCGATGCGGTAGATCAACAGCAGGCCCAGGGTGATCAGGACCTTGTTCCTGATCTCCGGGACCTTGTACAGGTTGGCGACGGACACGTTCATGCTGGATTCGTTCCTGAGCGCGGGATGCGAGCGGTTAGGACGACCTGATGCCTATGACGAACTGATGCCTGCGAAGCGCGGGGGTTACGACTCGGCCGAGGCCTGCTCGTTGAACTTCGCCTTGCCGGCACCCTTGCGGATGCGCGGCTTGCCTGGCGTCTTACGGCTGCCGTCCTTGGCCACGAACTTCGGACGCATGGCCTTCTTCTCGATCAGCTCGACGGTGCCGCCGGCCCTCTCGATCTTCTCGCGCGCGGTCGTGGTGATCGCGTCGACCTTGACGGTCACGGCCTTGGTCAGCTCGCCGTCGCCGAGGATCTTGAACATCTCGGAGTGCTTCGCCTTGCTGGCGAGGCCCTTGTCGAGGATGGCCTTGAGGTCGACGGTCGCGCCGGCGTCGAACCCCTCGAGGTCCGAGACGTTCACGACGGTGTAGACCTTCTTGAAGATCTTGTTGTTGAAGCCGCGCTTCGGCAGGCGGCGGTAGAGCGGCATCTGGCCGCCTTCCCAACCGATCCGCCGCGACCAGCCCGAGCGCGCCTTGGCGCCCTTGTGGCCCTTGCCGGCGGTCTTGCCGTTGCCCGAGCCGGTGCCGCGGCCGCGGCGGTTGCGCTCGGGGAACGCGATCCCCAGGGTCTTTGCTTCAGCGAGGTTCATTCGAGCTCCACTCCTCGCAGCTTGGCGGTCTCTTCGCGGCTGCGCAGCATGTCGAGCGCGACCATCGTGGCCTTGACCACGTTGAGCGCGTTCGTCGATCCGTAGTTCTTGGTCAGGATGTCGGTGATGCCGGCGCGCTCGAGCACCTTGCGCACGGCCTTGCCGGCGATGATGCCCGTGCCCGGCGCCGCCGGGACCAGCCGCACCGTCGTCGAGCAGTACCTGCCGTCGACGGCGTGCGGGATGGTGGTGCCCTCACGGGTGACCCGCATGAGGTTCTTGCGCGCGTTCTTGACGGACTTCTCGATCGCCATCGGGACCTCGCGGCCCTTGCCGTAGCCGACGCCGACGAGCCCGTTGCGGTTGCCGACGACGGTCAGCGCGCTGAACGAGAAGCGGCGGCCGCCCTTGACCACAGCGGCGCTGCGGTTGATCGCGACGACGTCGTCCTCGACGGCGGACGACAGCGCCTCGTCGATCGGAATGAGAGTGTAGTTGGACTTGGTCATCGGATCAGAACTCCAGCCCTGCCTGCCGCGCGCCGTCGGCGAGCGCCTTGACGCGGCCGTGATACTTGTAGGTCCCGCGGTCGAAGGAGACCTTGGAGACGCCCGCCTTCTTGGCACGCTCGCCGACCAGCTCGCCGACCTTCTTGGCGGCGTCGGTCTTGTTCATGCCCTGGATGGCGGTCTTCAGGTCCTTCTCGAGCGACGAGGCAGCGGCCAACGTCTTGCCCTCCAGGTCGTCGATGACCTGGACCGAGATGTTCGTGAGGCTGCGGAACACCGACAGGCGCGGGCGCTCGCTCCGCGCGCGCAGGCGGCTGCGCAGCGAGGTCGCCTTGCCGCGGCGTGCCTTGTGCTTCTTCTTCGTCGAAGTCATTGCTGTTCGCTCTCTGGAAGTCTGGGCTTCGGTTGCGGTGCTCCTGACTAGCCACCCGAGCCGAAGGCCTTGCCGGCCTTCCGCTTGATGACCTCGTCGGCGTACTTGATGCCCTTGCCCTTGTAGGGCTCGGGCTTGCGCAGCTTGCGGATCTCGGCCGCGACCTGCCCTACCTGCTGGTTGTCGGAACCGCTGATGACGATGTCCGTCAACGTCGGACACTCGACCGTCACCGTGTCTGGGATCTGGAACTTCTTGGGCATGTTGAAGCCGATCTTGAGGATCAGCTCCTTGCCCTTGATGTCGGCCTCGAAGCCGACGCCCTGCACCTCGAGCTTCTTGGTGTAGCCCTCGGTGACACCGACGACCGCGTTGTGGAGCAGCGAGCGCATCGTGCCGCGCATCGCGTGCGCGAAGCGCGAGGACTCGTTGGTGTCGACGGTCATCACACCGTCGTTGAGCTCGACCTTGATCTCGGAGCGGACGGGCAACTTGCGCTCGCCCTTGGGGCCCTTGACCGTGATCAGGTCGGACGTGACGTCGACGGTCACGCCCTGCGGCACGGTGATGGGAGTCTTGCCAATTCTCGACATTGCTTATCTCCGGCTAGTCCACACTCGTTAGTCAACCGTGCAGAGCACTTCGCCGCCGACCTTGCGCTGCCGGCACTCGCGGTCGGACAGCACGCCTTGGTTGGTGGAGACGACTGCGATGCCGAGCCCGCCCCGGACCTTGGGGAGGTCCGTCACCGAGCGGTAGCGCCGGCAGCCGGGCTTGCTGTAACGGGCGAGCGACGTGATCACGCGCTCCCCCTCGGGGCCGTAGCGGACCTCGACGTTCACCACCGAACGAGGGCCGTTGGCGGCCACCTCGTAGCGGTCGATGAAGCCTTCCCGCTTCAGGGTGTCCAGGATCGCCACCTTCAGGCGGCTCCCCGGCACGACGCAGTTGGTGGCACCGCTCATCAGAGCGTTGCGCATGCGCGTCAGCATGTCAGCGATCGGATCGGTCATCATGGCGATTCAGCTCCTACCACGAGGCCTTGCGCACGCCGGGGATCTCACCCTGCAGTGCAAGTTGACGGAAACAGCAGCGACAGATACCGAACTTGCGGTAGTAGGCGCGCGGACGGCCGCAAAGCTGGCAGCGGTTGTAAGCCCGAGTCGAAAACTTCGGCTTCTGCTGCTGCTTCACCTTCAAGCACTTCTTGGCCATATCAGTATGCGATCGATTGGTTCTTGGTGGACGTCACTCGTTGCTCACTTCGTGAAGGGCTCACTTCTGGAAGGGCATGCCGAGCGCCTTGAGCAGGGCGAAGCCCTCCTGATCGGTCTCGGCGGTGGTGACGAACGTGATGTCCATGCCTTGCGTGAACTCGACCTTGTCGAGCTGGATCTCCGGGAAGACACTCTGCTCGCCGAGGCCCATGGTGTAGTTGCCGCGGCCGTCGAACTTCTTCGGCACGCCGCGGAAGTCGCGGATGCGCGGCATCGCGAGCGAGATCAGCCTGTCGAGGAACTCCCACATGCGCGTGCCTCGCAGCGTCACGGCTACGCCGACGGCGTAGCCGATACGCAGGCGGAAGCCGGACACGGCGACGCGGGCCTTGCGGATCATCGGCTTCTGGCCGGTGATCGCAGTCAGGTCCTTCACGGCCGCGTCCATGCGGTTCTTGTTCTCGACGGCCTGGCCTACGCCCATGTTGACGACGATCTTGCTGAGGCGCGGGATCATCATCGGGTTGGGGTAGTTGAACTCCTGGCGGAGCGCTTCGACGACCTTGTCGCGGTAGATCTGCTCGCGGCGCGGCAGGACTCGCGGCGCAGGGCTCGCAGCTTCCGGGGTCTCAGTGGTGCTCATTGATCGGCTCCGACTAGTCGAACTTGGTTCCACAGCGAACGCCGACACGGACCTTCTTGCCGTCGACGAGCTCGGTCTTGGTGCGGGTGCCCTTGCCCAGCTTCTCGCTGAACAGCAGCACGTTGCTGACGTCGATCGGCTGCTCCATCTGCACCCGACCGCCCTTGGGGTTCTGCTGCGAAGGCTTCTGGTGCTTCCAGCGCAGGTTGACGCCCGCGACCAGCACGCGGCGGTTGATGGCGTCGACCTTGAGCACTTCACGCGGCTCGTCGGACTTGTACTGTCCGCACGTCACCACGACCTTGTCGCCCTTCTTGACGTGAAGCGAGATGCGCTTCGGCTTCGGCTTGTTGAACAGCATCAGACGACCTCCTCTGCGAGCGACACGATCTTCATGAAGTTCATGTCGCGCAGCTCCCGCGCCACTGCGCCGAAGATGCGCGTGCCGCGCGGGTTGTTGTCCTTGTCGATCACGACCAGCGCGTTGCTGTCGAACTTGATGTAGGAGCCGTCGGTCCGGCGGACGGCCTTCGCCGTGCGCACGACCACGCCCTTGACCACGTCGTGTTCCTTGACCTCACCGGCCGGCAGGGCCTTCTTGATGACGGCGACGATCACGTCACCGACCGACGCGTAGCGTCGCTTGCTGCCGCCGAGGACCTTGACGCACATGGCGCGCTTGGCGCCTGTGTTGTCGGCCACGTCCAGCATCGACATTTCTTGGATCATGAGTGGGTCCTTTCAGACTGTGGGGTCAGTCAGTTGGGCTCGGTCAGAGTGTGCGGTTGTTCGTGGGTGGGGCGATCGGTCCGGCCGCGATCAGACGCTGGCCTTTTGGATGATCCGCAGCAGGCGCCACCGCTTCAGCTTGCTGTAGGGACGCGTCTGCACGATCTCCACCGTGTCGCCGTCGGAGGCCTCGCCCTTCTCGTCATGCACGTAGAGGCGGGTCTTCTTGGACACGAACTTCTCGTAGACCGGGTGGCGCACCTTGCGGTTGACCTGGACGACGATCGTCTTGTCCATCTTGCAGGACATCACCATGCCCCGGGCTGCCTTGCGCTCGGCGCGCGGCTTGGCGCCAGCTTCTTGCTGGGTCTCGACGTTTTCGGCGCTCATCAGTTCTGGTCTCCGGCCTGCTGGGCCTGTTGCCGTTCGCGGTCGCTGAGGACCGTCAGGATGCGTGCGATGGTGCGACGGATGGCGCGGGCGCGGCCGGTGGCCGCCCCCTCCTCGCCGGTGCCGCGGAAGCGGAGCTCGAACTGCTCCTTGCGCAGCTCACCGAGCTTCACCTTGAGCTCTGCGGAGTCTTGGCCGCGGATCTCGTCAATGGGCTTGTTCATCGTGGTGTTCCTGGTTTCCCGTGAGGGCCTGGATTGCTGTGCAGTTCCGATACCTGGACTAGTTGTGGCGACGACGGACCAGGCGGACCTTGACCGGCAGCTTGTGCGCGACGCGGTTGAAGGCGCGCTTGGCGACCGCCTCGCTGACCCCGTCGAGCTCGTAGAGGATGGTGCCGGGCTTGACGACCGCGGCCCAGAAGTCGACGTCGCCCTTGCCGGAGCCCTGACGCGTCTCGGCCGGCTTCTTGGTGATCGACTTGTGCGGGAAGATGCGGATCCAGACCTTGCCTTCCGGCGCGTTCCGGCCGCAGGTGATCCGCCCTGCCTCGATGACGCGCGCCGAGACCCAGCCCGGCTCGATCGCCTGCAGGCCGTACTCGCCGAACGCGACCGTGTTGCCGCGCGTGGCCTCACCGCGGATGCGTCCGCGCTGCTGCCGGCGCCACTTGGTCCTCTTGGGCATCAACATGGGTCAGACTCCGTTTCTCTATCTCGTGTCGGTTTGGCGGTGTGTCGGTCTGTCCGTCCGGGAAGTAGCGGCTCAGACGGGCCGGTCGTTGGCGGACGCCGCGGTGCGAACAGGCAGCAGGCCGTTGGTGGTCTCGCCCGGGCCGTACTCGCCCTTGAAGATCCAGACCTTGCAGCCGAGCACGCCCGACTTGGTGTGGGCCAGCGCGAAGCCGTAGTCGACCTGCGCGCGCAGCGTGCCACACGGCACGCGCCCCTTGCGGAAGTTGCCCACGCGCGACATCTCGGCGCCCTGAAGACGCCCGGCCACGCGGATCTTGATGCCCTTGGCGCCGGCGGCCATCGACGCATCGGCGACCTTCTTCAG
>JBERSB010000565.1:0-17187 GCA_041236755.1 Luminiphilus sp.
CCTTCTGCCAGACCCGCACGCCTTCGCCGACGGGCGCGGCGAGGGGCGCGCCGCCCGTGACGACGAAGCGCCGCACGGTCATGGTGTCGCGGTGCGGTCGCAGCGACACCGCGCCGAGGTCGCCGCCAGGGTCGGGCATGGCGGGCTGGACGGCGCCGTCCCAGGTGAGCTGCAGGGCGCCGCCTGTACGCGTCAGCACGAGCGAGAAGCGCGCTCCCGGCTCGGGTGCCGGCAGGTCCAGGAAGCGCGTTGCGCCGCCGAAGAGCGGCCCTTCGACGAACGGCTGACCGCTGCGGCCGCAGAACCCGACGTGGCTCCCGCCGATCACCAGCGCCGCCGCCGTCGTGCTCGCGTCGGCGAGCGACAGCTCCACCTCGACGCGCGCGTCTCTGGCCGCGAGCGTCACGCCGCTCGGCAGCAGGGCGGCGTGCGGGGCTCCGACGACGGCGTCGCCGGCCTTTCGCCAGCCGATCGGGAGGTCTTCTGGCAGCGGGGCCTGCGCGCTCGCGACGGCGCACCAGCACAGGGCGGCGGAGACCAAGGTCAAGGTGTGCTTCCTCATGCGTCGGCGACGATCTGCTCCATCAGCGCGGGCACGACCTCGGCGGCGCGCCCCTCCACGAACGTGTCCTCGGTCTCTGCGTTGGCGGGGACCTCCAGCGCCTGCACCCAGGTCTTGGCGCCGCCGCTCCTGGCCGCGTGCAGCATCCCGGCCGCGGGCCAGACCTGGCCGCTGGTGCCGATCGCGACGAAGTGCGTGCAGTCGCGCAGCGCCGCCTCGATCGCGTCGAGGTGGTAGGGGACCTCGCCGAACCACACGATGTCGGGCCGCAGCCGCGCGTGCGCGCACTCGGGGCACGCCAAGAACTCCGGCCCGGTGCGCGTCAGGTCACGCTCTGTGTGTCCGCAGCGCTCGCAGCGCAGCTGGGCCAGCTCGCCGTGCATGTGGATCGCGTCGCTGCCGGCGCGCTCGTGCAGGTCGTCGACGTTCTGCGTCACGAGCGTGAAGCGGTCCCCGTTCGCGCGGCACGTATGGGCGGCCGTCGCGAGCGCGTGGTGGGCCGGGTTGGGTTCGACCTCTCTGAGCTGCGCGCGGCGCGCCTGGTAGAAGCGCCATACCAGCTCCGGATCCGCGTCCCAGGCCTCTGGCGTCGCCACGTCCTCTGGTCGGTGTCCTTCCCAGAGCCCGCCGGCGTCCCGGAACGTCTGCACGCCGGAGTCCGCCGAGATGCCGGCGCCGGTCATGACGACGAGGTGTCGGGTCATGCCCGCCGTTGTAGCGCACCGCCGCGCCCAGCACCCACGATCCTGCTGCGCTACCGCGCGCCGGCAGGCGTCAGCACCTCGCGCGCAGCGCCCATGCGCTCGCGGACCTGCGTCGAGCTGATCCCCTCGGTGTAAGGCACGTAGACCAGCGAGATCCCGCGGTCGTCGAGCCACTCCTGCGTGAACATCATCTGGGCGTAGTAGTCCCGCGCGGCCCAGTCGCTCCCTATGACGACGAAGTCCGGCTGGACCTGTTCGAGCACGACCTTGCTGTCCTCGTCGCCGACGTTCTCGACGACCTCGTCGACGTAGCGGCACGCGCTGAGCAACGCGCTCCGGTTGTCGTAGTCGAGCATCGGCGGTCGCTGCTTGTAGCGCTCGATGAACGCGTCGGTGTTGAGGCCGACGACGACGCTGCCGTCGGGGCCGGCGATCTTGCGGCACTGCCAGAGCAGGTTCATGTGGCCGCGGTGCAGGATGTCGAACGTGCCGCCTGTGTAGACGCGGCGGCCGTGGTGGCGGTCCATGCTCATCGGACGATGCTGAGGGTGCCGAGGTCGACGCGGCGAACGGGCAGCGCGAACTCGACGAGGTTGTCGCCCAGCAGGAACTCGGGGACCCAGTGCCCGTCGAGCTGGTCCAGGCGGGAGAAGCACGACGCGTAGAGCGTGAGACTCTGCGGCGTCCCAGCGGCGAGGAAGTCGAGGTGTGCCGGGTTCTGGCGCTTCCAGGAGCGCTCGGCGACGGTGCCCTGGTCGAGCGGCAGCAGCACTTCGCGTCCCGACGGCAGGCCGTGGTGTGGCCAGGGTTGCGCCAGCGCGACGTCAGTGCGCAGCGCGAGCACCGCGTCGTACTCCCGCCGCGCGGCGAGCGAGACCGCGTACTGCAGGCTGTAGAGCATGCTCATCACGCGCTTGGGCGGGATGTTGTCCGCGGCGATCTCGAGGTGGGCGTGCTCTTCTGGCGTGAAGGCGCGCTGGCGCTCGTACACGTAGTCACGCGGCTGGTAGAGCTCGACGAGCTCTTCCTCGTCCATCGAGGGCGGCGGCTGCAACTCGAACCGGCTGGCGCTAGTCAGCCCGGCGTCGTCGCCGTCGGGCCGCCAGAGGTGGAAGTACACGTCGGCGTCTCGCGGCAGCTTGTCGCGGTTGCCATGCAGGGTCTGCGCGCAGCTGCGCGGCTGACCGAAGTACGTGATCGCCCACCTGTTGGCCATGTCGTGTCGCTACGGTGACATCGGCCGTTCGGCGCCTGCGTCTTGACCTGCTCGGCGGGTCTCAGCAGCCCTGCAGCTCTGCGAGGCCGCGCAGCGACGCGCCCAGCTCGTAGTCCTTGGCGTGCAGCTCCCTGAGCCGGAGCAGGTCTTCACGAGCCGCACCTCGGACCCAGCGACCGGGCTGCAGCGTCTCCGGGCGGAACCCGAAGTCGCGGACGAGGTCGACCTCGCGGCCGAGCACGAGCTTTAGCATCGCCGCGACGTCGTCGGCGTAGTGGCTCGCGCGCAGCATCGGCGGGCGGTTGTCGCCCAGCACCGCGCTGATCGGGTCGGTTCGACGGAACTGCTCGACCCATTGCGAGACCGACGGACGGCGCAGGCACTCGTTGCGAAGGTGGTGGTCGAAGAGGTGGTGCCCAGGCCGCGCGTTGCGGATGCCGCTGTACTCCGACGCGCTGATCTCGTACGGGTCGCGCCAGCAGGCGCCGAACTCGAGGAACTCGACGTCGGGGTGCCGCGCCTTCAACGCGGCAGCGGTGTGCGCCAGGACGACGACGCCGCGTCGCTCGCCTGCGCGCAGCAGCGCATCCGTGACTTCGGCGTCTGCTGCGCCGTCCGGCCGCAGGACCACGATCTCCATCTGCTCGAACACGCCGGCCAGGAACGTGCCGCCGGTGCGCGGCACGTGGTAGATCAAGACGGGCTGTGGCGGCAGCGTCAGCGTGCGTCCGTCACCTCCGCGTCGGACCTCGTCGAGGAACCGGTCGACGGAGCCGCCGGGGTGGCAGCGCGGGCAGTCTCGCTCGCCGCAAGGGGCCTGGTCTCCGATCTTCGAGGAGTAGTTGCAGCGCTCGTAGCGTCGCCGCGGTGCCGGTGGTGCGTCCGCTCTGTTCATGGCTCGGTCCTGCCCTTGCTATCGGCGGTTCTTCGGCGAGCGCTGTAGCCGAGTCGGGCACGGCCGGGACGGCAGATCCGGTCGTGGGCCTTCCATCCGGGCTGCGGATGTCGTCACGTGCGGACATGGCAGCGATCCACTCCGTCTGCGTCTACTGCGGCTCCCAGACCGGCGACCGGCCGGAGTATGTCGAGGCCGCGCACGCCCTGGGGGACGCGATCGCGGACCGCGGCCTGCGGCTGGTGTTCGGCGGTGGCCAGGTCGGGATCATGGGGCAGATCGCCGACCGCGTGCTCGAACGCGGCGGCGAGGTGATCGGGGTGATCCCCAAGTCGCTGATGCGGGTCGAGATCGCGCACGGCGGCCTGACCGAGCTGCACGTCACCGACGACATGCACCAGCGCAAGGCGCTGATGGCGGAGCGCAGCGACGCGTTCGTCACGCTGCCCGGCGGCATCGGTACGCTCGAGGAGCTGTTCGAGACCTGGACGTGGCGCCAGCTCGGCTACCACGACAAGCCGCTCGGGCTCCTGAACGTCGCCGGTTACTACGACGGACTGCTCTCGTGGCTGGACGAGGCGACCGAGCACGGCTTCGTGCGCGGCCCGTGCAGGACCTGGCTCGAGGTCGACGTCGACCCGGCCTCGCTGCTGGCGAGCCTCGGCGCGTGAGGCTGCGCGGCCCGCCTCAGGTGCCCAGGTCGCGCGACCGCGGCAGGGAGCTGGAGCGGGCCTGTCGCGGTTCGGCCGCTGTGTCAGCCTCGGCGGCTCCCGCGGCGCCGTGCACGACGGCTTCGACGGCGTCGCTGAGCGACTTCATCGAGAACGGTTTGAGCAGGACGTGGGCCCCGTCGCACCCGCTGGCGACGGACTCCGGCGGCCCGGAGACGTAGCCCGTCATGAACAGGACCGGCACCTCGGGGAAGCGCTCGCGGACTTGCGCCGCGAGCTGCTGCCCGCTCATGCCGGGCATCGTCACGTCGGCGGCGAGCAGGGAGAGGCCGGACATGCCCTCGAGCAGGTCGAGGGCCTCGCGTGGGCAGCCAGAGGAGACCACGCGGTGGCCGGCCGCTTCGAGCATGCACGCGATGGCCTTCCGCACGGTGTCCTCGTCGTCGACGACCAGCACGGGCGACGACGCGGCCGGCGGACGCGGGATCGTCTTGGGTGCCGGTTCTCTCGCGGCGTCGACGAGGTCGAGCTGCCGTGGTGCTCGCTCCTCGAGGTCGACGTTGGCCTCGCGCGCCTTGCGCAGCAAACGTTTGGACAGCTCTACTGCTCGCTCGCCCGCGTCGCGGATCTGCGACAGGTCCTCCTGCACCGGGCGGCCCTCGGCCGCGTCGTGCAGCGCCAGCTCCGCCGCGCCGATGATCCCGGTCAGCAGGTTGTTGAAGTCGTGCGCGATGTCGGCGGCCAGCTCGCCGACGGCCGACATCGGATCCCTCGTCGGCGCGTCCGCTGCGGACAGCGGGCGCCCGGCTGCGACGTAGAGGTCGTCGTCCACGCGGGTCACGTGCCAGCGGATCACCTGGTCGTCGTCGAGGACGCGCGCGTCGACCGACGTGGTCGTCATCTGCTCGTCGAGCGACGACAGCGCGCCGCGTATCGCCGCTGCGTGCCGGGCGTCGAAGCTGTCCGCGAAGGTGCACGCGCGGGGATTCAGGAGCGCGCGGCAGGCCGGGTTGGCGCGCAGCACGAAGCCGTCGCGTCGCAGCTCGCACATGGCGTCTGCAGTCTGCTCGAACAGGCCGTCGTAGGGGCGCATGGTCAGGCGTATGCGTGCGTGCAAACACGACTCCGGCGAGGAGACCGCTCGCCGCTCCCTCACCACCTTCTGCAAGGTAGCGCGGTAGCGACAGGTTGCCAAGGTGCTCGCCGAGGTTGAGACAATGCACCCGAGGTGCGCGGATCGGGCATGCTAGCCGATGTCCGTAGACGGGCGTGCGCGTTGTGCGCAGTCCAGTGATCGCGGCGCTGTTGTCGCGATGCGGACGGGAGTTCTGCCGCGTGCCGGGCGCGTCAACGACGGCCGATGCACAGCAGCTCGGCCGCGGTGCGGTGGTAGATGCGACCATCTGCGTAGCTCAGCGAGTTCGCCGACCAGGTCTCGCCGAGCGGCCCGAGGTCGTTGATCGCCACGAGCTCCGGGTCGTCGTCTCCGCTGGCGTCGACGACGTAGACGATCCCCGTCGCCATCGTGAAGTAGAGGTGGTCGTTGACGAGGGTCGGCGAGCCGTTGAAGACCCAGTCCCAGCCGTCCCATCGGCTTCGCTGGTCGCCGGTGACTTCTTCGCCGCGGCTGTTGACGGCCTTGGCCGCGAGCTGCTCGCGCCAACGCAGCTCGCCCGTCGCCTGGTCGCGGCTCGTCGGCAGCTCGCGATAGTGGACGGCAGGAGAGCTGTCGGCGTCGGGGTCGACGGACGCGACGCACCAGGGCGCCCCCAGCGTCGGCTTGCCCCACGCCTTGGCGTAGCACTGGAAGTAGACGCGGCCGTTCGCGGCGTGCATCGAGTAGCGCGCCGGGAACACACCCTTGTCGAGGGTGAGGGTGCGCGGCTCGCTCGCCCCGTCCACTGGCGCTTCGTGCAGCGACACGCCGTCGCGCAGGGAGATCTCGCGCACCTGTCGGCCCGTGGCGAGGTCGATGACGACGAGGAGGTCCTTGGGCTGCTTGAGCAGCCAGTACGCGAACCGGTCGTCTGCGGCCATGGTCTGCAGCGCAGCTTCGTGGTTGCCGCGCGGGTCCTCGTAGCGCCAGACGCGCGCGCCGGCGTCGGGCCCAGTCAGCCGCGTGAGCGACAGCCCGACCGGCCGCTCGGGGACCGCGTGCGGTCCGCCGCGCGCATGCAGGGCGCACGGTCCGGACTCCGGATGGACGAGCGTCGGCGCGTTGTAGTGGGTCAGCGCGTCCTCGCTGCGCCAGAGCTCCCTGCCGGTGTGGGCGTCGAGGCCGACGAGCAGGTTCCACGCCTTGTCTCGGCCCTGGGCGCGGAACGGCTCCATGTGCACGAACGTCTTGGCGCCGGCGCCGCGCGCCGGGTCGTCGACGAGGAAGGGCTCGAACTGCTTGTTGAACGGGCCGTCGAAGGTCGGCGTGAAGCGGCGCGACCAGACGGCGTCGCCCGCGTGGGTGAAGCACTGCACGGCGCCGCCGCCGTTGGTGAACCAGACGTGCGCGCCGTCGGCGCACGGCGACGCGCTGGTCGCGTCCGAGAACGGATAGCTGTAGATCGACGGCACCTCGCCTTCGATGCGCCGGGTCCACAGCACCTCGCCGGTCTCGGCGTCGACGCAGTGCGCGTCGATGTGCTTGCCGACGACCGCGCGCTTCTCGATCGCGTGCGCGTAGCGCTCGCGGTCCGACTCGCTGAGCCCCTCGCCGGTCCAGGGCGCCATCGTGGCGACGAACACGCGGCCGCTGTGCACGGCGATCCCGCCCTGTCCGGTCTCGGGCAAAGGCGTCCGCCACAGGACGTTCTCGCCGGTGGTGCCGGAGAACGTCTGCGGCGGCGGCGCGCCGCCCGCCGTCCAGTCCCCGCGCGGTCCGGCACCCTGCGGCCACGACGCGGGCGGTGACGCACACGATGCAGCGAGCAGCAGCAGGAGGTGAGAGAGGTGCAGAGGGGCGCGCATGACGCGCGCAGCTTACTCGCGCGGCTACGTGCTACACGTGCCGCAGCTGCCGTCGCCGCAAAGCTTCGCTGCGATCGCCTTCGACGTCGGCGTGATCGAGAGGCCGCCCAGCGCCGTGCAGCGGAGCTCGCGCGCCATGCTCTCGCTGACCTCGCGGTGCGCGTCCAGCACCTCGTCGAGTGGGATCAGGTGGTCGTAGCCGGCGAGTGCCATGTTGGCCGACACGAGTGCGTTCGAAGCGCCGGCGACGTTACGGCCGAGGCAGGGCGCCTCGACGCGGTTGGCGACGGGGTCGCAGATCAGCCCGAGCACGTTCTGCAGCGCGTGGCTCGCGGCCGACAGCGCCTGCGCCGCGGTGCCGCCGCCGAGCTCGACCAGGGCAGCAGCGGCCATCGCCGCGCCCGCGCCGGTCTCGGCCTGGCAGCCGCCGACCTCGGCAGCGAAGCTCGATCGCGTCGTGACGAAGACGCCGATCAGGCCTGCAGCGAGCATCGCGCGGAGCGTGCGCTCCTCGTCGGCCCCGACCGACTCGGCGGCCGCGAGGCAGGTCGCCGGGAAGGTAGCGCACGAGCCGGCGGTCGGGGCGGCGACGATCACGCCCATCGAGCTCTTGGTCTCCATCAGCGCGGTCACGTAGAGGATCGCCTTGTTCAGCATGCCGCCGTCGAGCAGCTGCCCCTGCGCCATCATCTCGCGGAAGCGGTGGCTCTGCTGCGGCAGGATGCGGTCGGCGTAGTCGGTGCCCGCGAGCCCTCCCTCGACGCCCTGCCTCACGATCTCCAGAATGTGCCGCATGCGGTCGAAGACGCCGTCGTCGTCGAGGCCGCCGCGGGCGCGCTCGAACTCGAGCGCGAAGTCCGACAGCGGCTGCGCCTTCGGGTCGCGGCCAACGAGCATCTCGGAGCTGTGCAGGAACGGCACCGAGAGACCCTTGCGGGAGCGCACCGGCAGCACGGCGCCGAACTTGCGCACGCGGCGCACGCCCTCGAGCTGCGCGATCGCGTCGTCGTCGAGGAACTCCTGGCCGCTGGCGACGACCAGCGCCGGGTCGGCCCCGCTCGCGGAGACCTCGTCGCAGCGGTCGCGCAGCTGCGTGACCGCCGCTGCGCCGTCGCCGTCGACTTCGACCAGGGTGACGTCGTAGTCCCCGAACAAGGAGACCTCTTTGCCGTCGATCTCGAGCACCTCGATCATGCCGCCGCCGGTCGAGATCGCGACGAGCCGTTGCTCGACGTCGCCGCGCCAGAGCGTCAGCCGATAGGTGTTGGGGTGCGGGTCGTGCAGGTCCGCGTAGCGGATCTGCAGGTCGATGCCGGCAGCGCGGAGCGCGTCCCCCGAACGGGGCAGGCGCTCGTCGTCGGCCTCCCAGCCGAGCAGTCCGCCGAACAGGCCCATGTCGGAGCCCTGGCTCTCGTGCGTCGTCGGCAGCGAGCCGAAGTTGTCGAACTCGACGAGCACGCGCTCTGGGTCGCCGCCGCAGAGGTCTCGGGCGATGCGGCCGATGCGCACCGACGCGGCGGAGTGCGAGCTCGACGGCCCGCGCATGACCGGGCCGACGACGTCGTTGAAGATGCTGGGTGGCAGCTTGGTCGGCATCGACCTACTTGTAGTAGCCGACCGGCCGCGGCTTGACGCCCAGCTTGTCGTAGTTGAAGCCGCTCTTGAGCGGCTCGTACTTGCCCACGATGTCGACGTCGAGGTCAGGCGTGATCTTGTCCTCGAGCTGCAGGCACCAGAGCGCGGCGTTGAGCGTCAGCCGCCGCATCCCGGCGGACTGGTAGTCGCGGGCGCTGCCCATCGTGACGTGGAAGACGCGCGCCGTCTTGCCGAGGTTGCCGGTCCAGCTGTTGGTCCAGGCGACCGGCAGCGGCGGCTTCTTCGGGTTGGGTGCTGCGTCCTTCTCGAGCGTCATCAGCGGCTGGCCGAGCAGCAATGACGTGCACGTCTCGGGCAGCGACTTGTCGGCCGGGAACATGCGGTAGACGTCGGTCGGTCCCCAGACGTCGTCGACGCCGCGGAGGATCGGGTGCGCCTTGTTCTCCTCGACGACGATGCCGCGCGTCGACTCGCGGTGCCAGCCGCCGTAGTGGCCGCGGAAGGCGCCGCCGAGCACGTCGTCGCCGAAGCGCACGTTCTTGCCGGCCACCTTGTAGGTCCAGTTGCCGCGGAAGCCGTGGTTGGCCGTGCGCACGCCGATCAGCGGCTTGCCGGAGTCGAGGTAGGTGTTGAGGTGCGCGAGCTGCTCGTCGGGCAGCTTCATGAAGCGCGTGAACACCACGGCGAGGTCCGCGTCCTTCAGCAGGTGCATGCCGGGGATCGTCTGGAACGCCTCGGGGTCCTTCGGCGGCGCCTCCTCGGTCGGGTCGACCATGCCGTCCTTCTGGCCGAACAGCACCGTCGTGGCGAAGCCGTGCCTCGTCGCGAACAGCCGCGCCATCATGGGCATCGACTGCTCGGCGCGGTACTCCTGCTCGGCGGCGATGAAGACCACGCGCTTGCCGGCCCCGACGCCGTCCTTGCTGCCGGCGTAGGTCAGCCACTGCGGCTCGGCTCGCTGAGGCTCGGCCCGCTGAGGCTCGGCGTCGGTGGCTTGCTGGGCGGAGAGCGTCGCCGCTGAGAGCGCGACGACGACGGCGGAGCAGAGCGTCTTCACTTGGGGATCCGGTTGAGGGTGTAGTGCGCGGTGGTGTGCACGAGCGCGTCGCCGTCGGCGCTGCGGATCGCGCCGAATTCGAAGTCGTGCACGTGGCCTTCGACGAGCCCGTCGACGACGAGGTGGACGCTGCGGCCGTCGGCCGCGGCGACGGCGGACGTCACCTTCGGCGTGGTCTCGTCGACCTCGGGGCTGCCGTAGAACTTCTGGTAGTGGTGCGTGAACGAGCGCATCGCGTAGTTGGAGACGTCCTCCAGCGTGCCGACGTCGCACGGCGCGGTGAACGACACGTCGAAGCCGTCGTTGGCCGCGGTGATCTTCAGCACGTCGAACGGGGTCACGCCGGTCCACTCCAGGCGCTCCAGCACGTAGCTCTTGTTGCCGCGCACCGGCCAGCCGCGGTTGGTGCCGCCGGTGATCAGGTAGCCCCGGTCCGAGAACTCGATCGCGAGGATGCCGTTGCCCAGCCCCTCTCGGAACGGGTAGCAGGCGCCCTGCCAGACGCCGTCGACCTCCTCGGTCGTCGCGCGCATCACGATGCTTAGGCTGTAGTCGCCGACGAACAGCTGGTCCTCGAACGGACCGAACCGGCCGCCGGTGCGGTCCGGCCGGAACGCGGTGATCGACTGCCCCATGCGGCGGTAGGGGAACACCACGGCATACGGCAGCAGCGCGTCGATGCGCTTGCTCTCGTCGTGCAGGCGCGACTGGTTCTCGGGCTCCTCGGGCTTCGGGCCGAGCTGCTTGCCGAGCGGCAGGTCGTAGCCCGGAAAGCAGATCGGGTGGCCCATGAAGCCGCCCTTCTTGAGGTGCTTGAGCGAGCACGAGCCGTTCCACGGCCCCTGGCTCTCGACGTAGAACATGACGCCGTGCTCGTTGGGCGCGACGCCGCCGGCGCTGCGGATGCCCGTCGCGATCGGCACGCTCTGGCCATCGGGCGTGATCTGGAACGCGAAGCCGCGGTAGTCGGCCTTGTAGTGGTAGGACGACGACAGCCCGAGCACGACGTAGACGCTGCCGTCGGGCTGCACGGGCGAGCCCCAGGCGAACTCGTGGTAGTGCTCGAAGCCCCAAACGTCGCTGAGGTTCTCGAACCGGTCCGCGCGGCCGTCGCCGTCGCGGTCGGAGATGCGGGTCACCTCGGTCTGCTGCGTCGCGTAGAACGCGCCGTCGCGGTAGCCCAGGCCCAGGACCTCGTCGAGGCCGGACGCGAACGTGGTCACGACGGGCTGCGGCAGCGGCTCGAACGCGCCGTCTACGATCAGGATCTCGCCGCGGCGGGTCCCGATCGCGAGCCGGCCCTCGGGGAGCGCTACGAAGCTGCCGCACTCGAGCGACAGCTCACGCGGGATCGGCAGCTCGACGATGCGGTAGTGCTTCGCCTCGGCGTTCGCCGTGCCCCAGGCGTCGCCGAGCTCCTGGGCCGTCGCCGAGGCGGCGAGCAGGCAGGAAAGGCACGTGGCGTGGAACGTGTGCATCACTTGCCCTCCTGCAGGCTGTAGTCGATCACCAGCTCGGCGCCGTCGGGCGCCGCTTCGGCGCGCCCGCGCAGCTCCTGCTGGTCGCCGAAAGCGACCAGCGTCAAGGGCAGCGCGTCGCAGCGCACCTGCAGCCAGCCGCCGACCACGGCCGTGTGCTCGTCGCGCTGCGCGATGTCCTGGTGACGCGCGAGGCGCAGCACGAGGGCGTCTTCTCCGACGAGCCGCAGCGTGCGGCGCAGCGACGTCCTGTCGCCGTCGCGGGCCTCGCGCGGCGTGTCGTGCACCTCGACGTCGCCGCACGTGTAGCGCAGCGTCGGCCGCCGCTGGGCGTCGAGGTCGTAGCCCAGCCAGCGGTCGCCGCGCTCGCGGCGCGTGGTCTCGGGCCAGGCTGCGTCGAGGGCCTCGAGCTTCGCGAACTGCGGCTGCAGCGGCAGCTGGGCGCGGCGCCGCTCGAGCACGTGCGCCTGGCCGTGGCCCTGGCTGGTCCAGACCGGCCGCGCGTCGACGAAGCGGCCCCACCAGAGCTGGTTGAGCACCAGCGTCTCGGCGTCGAACGTGAGGTTCACGCCGCCGGGGTAGCCGACGCTGATGCCGCGCTTGCCGGTGTTCTGCACGGCGCGCCGCAGGATCACGGCCTCGTCTCCGACCTGCAGCTCGATCGGCGGCCTCCGCAGCCCGCTCGGCTTGCGCACGTTGCGCCCCTTGGCGAGGTAGTGCCACATACCGTCGATCTGCGCGTCCACGTCGCCCTCGGCGATCTCAGGGCGGGTGGACTTGCCGTCGGGGTAGAACTTGGGCATCAGCGTGCCGGGCTTGAACGAGTACGGGTCCAGCATGAACCGCTTGAACCACTCCGGCTGCAGGCGGTCGCCGGTCGAGTGCAGCAGGTCGATGCCGGCCATCGAGCCGCCCTGCTCGCCTGCGAACAGGTGGCACGCGATGCAGCCCATGCCCTTGTCGCCCGAGAGCTGCTGGCCGATCTTGATGACCTCTTCGGCCTTCTTGCGGTCCTTGGGCAGCGGCGTGATCTCGGTCTCGGGCAGCTCGTCGTGGGCCGTGAGCGCTGCGGTGAGCTCGGCGCCGAACGCGTCGCCGAACCCAGGCATGCGCGTCTTCAGGTAGGGGCGCTCCTGCTGCCCGTGCGCGATCGTGTTGGCGAGCCAGTCGGGCTGCAGCTTCGCGCCGACGCCGGTGAGCGGCGGCGGCACGCGCCCTTCGAGGCCGAGCGTCGGGTCGTGCGTGTCGAACAGCTTGCTCCGGGCGTCGAGCGAGTCGAGGTCGCCCCGCGCGTGGCACGCCAGGCAGCTGCGCGAGGCGAGGTGCTGTTGGATGCGGGCCTCGCCCGTGAGCGGAGCGCCCGAGAGCGCGGCCTGCAGGTCGCTGCGCTGAGTATCGGTCAGCGCGTAGTGCGGCCACGCGCCGCCTCGCTGGGAGCCTTGCTGGGAGAGGCACCCGGCCGCAGGCTGGAGCTGGTCGAGCGGCGCGGCCTGCGCAGACGGCGCGCGGTCGGGGTCGTCGAGCGCGTGGCAGTTCGCGCAGCCGAGCGTCGCGAAGTGCGCGCGACCTGCGCGCACGTCGGCCTCGGTCGCAGCGGCGGTGTCTGCGGTGGGCGCCTCGCTGCGCATCAGGTAGTTGGCGAGCGCGTTGGCCTCCGTTGGCGAGAGCGCGAAGTGCGGCATACGCGCGGCCGGCCTCGCTGTGTGCGGCGCCAGCAGGAAGCCCTGCAGGCTCGCGAGCGTGTACTTCGCGGGCACGTGGCCCATGCCCGCGTCGTTGGCGTCGTGGCACGTCCTGCAGCCGATGGTGTTCCAGAGCGTCTCGCCGAGCGGGACCGCCGAGGGCTCTGTGCGTACGTCGTCGGGCGGCGCTGCGGAGAACGACTGGAGGTAGCTCGCGAGCTCGTGCGCAGTCTGCTCGAGCTCGCGGCCGTCGACGCCGCGGAGCAGGTCCGGCATCGGAGTGCCGGGCTCGGCGTCCATCGGCGACGCCAGGTAGCGGCGCAGGTATGCGCCGTCGACGCGGGCGCCGACCGTCTGCAGGTTCGGTCCCGGCCGCGCATCCGCGAGGCCGGTCGGATCGTCGTGGCAGTTGGTGCAGCCGAGCTCGCCGAGCAGGACCCGGCCGCGCACCGCGGCCGGCAGCGCCGCTGCTTCCACGCCGGCGAGCACGGGCGCGTGGTCCGCCCTGGGGGCGTCGGGACGCTGCGCATCGCGCGCGGCGTCGCTGCGTTCGGCGCCGGGCCCGCAGCGCGCCGCCGCGACGGCGCGGGCGAGCCACACGGCGCCGCGGAGGGGAGATGGCGGACGCGGCATGGCCGCGAGCATACGTCTCTGCGGCATCGGCCGTAGGATCTGCTGCGCCATGCTGCCGTTGTTTTCGCGTCGCTTCGCGCTGTTCCTGTTCGCCGTTCCGTTCGCGGCCTGCGCCGGCGGGCCGGCGGTCGCCGCTCTGGAAGGCCCGATCACGATCTCGACGTGGCCGTTCGGCCGCTTCGCCAACGAAGTGGCGATCGAAGCGTTCGCCGACGGCAAGTCGCGGCTCGACGCGGTCGAGCTCGGCATCCGCGAGATCGAGCGCCGCAGCTCGGACGGCTCCGTCGGCCTCGGCGGCCGCCCGAACGCCGCCGGCTACCCGCAGCTCGACGCATGCATCATGGACGGCCCCGGCCACCGCGCCGGCAGCGTCGCCGGCCTGGAGGGCATCGTGCACCCGATCAGCGCCGCGCGGCTCGTGATGGAGGAGACCAGGCACGTCATGTTGGTCGGCGAGGGCGCGCGGTGGTTCGCGCTGGAGCACGGCGTCGAGTCGATCGACGTCTCGAAGTACGACGCCATGAAGGCCGCGTGGCAGCAGGGGCACCGTCCGAAGGACCCGGACACCGACGGGCACGACACGATCACGCTGCTGGCGCGCGACGCCGAGGGGCACATGGTCGGCGGCTGCTCGACCAGCGGTGCTGGCGGCAAGCTGCCCGGCCGCGTCGGCGACTCGCCGATCCTGGGCGCGGCCCTCTACGTCGACGACGAGGTCGGCGCCGCCGGCGCGACGGGCCTCGGCGAGAACGTCATGCGGCACTGCGCCAGCTACCTCGTGGTCGAGCTGATGCGGCAGGGCATGCACCCGCAGGCGGCGTGCGAGGAGGCGGTCCACCGGATGGCCGAGAAGGACCCGCGCGGCTACGACCTGAGCGTGAGCTTCATCGCGCTCGACAAGCTCGGTCGCTACGGCGCGGCGTCGTCGAGCCAGCGCTTCCCCTATGCGGTGGCGACGCCCGCGGGCAGCGAGGTGCTGCGCGTAGAGAAGGTGACGCCGCGCTGATCGCGCGGCAAACTGTGCGCATGCGCGCGCTCGCCTTGTCCGTCGCCTCCGCGGCGTCTTCGATCGGTCTCGCCCAGCAACCGGTCGAGGCCTTCCTCGATCGCGACAAGCAGCACCTGGAGGGCCTCTACCGCCACCTCCACCAGAACCCCGAGCTGTCGTTCCGCGAGTTCAAGACGGCGGCGCGCATGGCCGAGGAGCTGCGCGCGGTAGGCGTCGAGGTCACCGAGAAAGTCGGCGGCAACGGCGTTGTCGGTGTGCTGCGCTGCGGCGACGGTCCGGTCGCGCTGCTGCGCGCCGACATGGACGCGTTGCCGGTCGCAGAAGAGACCGGCTTGCCGTACGCGTCGAAGATTCGCGCCGAGAGCGCAGACGGCCGCGCGGTCGGGGTGATGCACGCGTGCGGGCACGACCTGCACATGACGTGCCTGATCGGCGCGGCCCGCTACTTCGCGACCCACGAGGGCGCGTTCGACGGCACGATCGTGTTCCAGCTGCAGCCTGCCGAGGAGCGGTCGGGAGGCATGAACCGGATGATCGACGACGGCCTGCTGGAGCGCTTTCCGCGCGCGGACTACGCGATCGCGCTGCACGTCGCGCACGACCTGGAGGTGGGCAAGGTCGGCGTGCGCAGCGGGCCCGCGATGGCCAACGTCGACAGCTGCGACATCACGCTGTTCGGCAAGGCCTCGCACGGCGCAGCACCCCACCTCGGCGTCGACCCGATCGTGCAGGCGGCCAAGCTCGTGGTCGACCTGCAGACGATCGCGTCGAGAGAGGTCAACCCGATCGAGGCCTGCGTGGTGACCGTCGGCTCCATCCACGGCGGCCAGAAGCACAACATCATCCCGGACTCGTGCCACCTGCAGCTGACCATCCGTAGCTACGACGACGGCGTGCGGGCGCAGATGCTCGCCGCGATCCGCCGCAAGGCAGCGGCCGCCGCGGCGTCCGCCGGCGCGCCCGCGCCCGAGATCGAGTTCAGCGAGGGCACGCCCGCGCTGTGGAACCACGTGGCCTTGACCGACAAGGTGCGCGCCGGCGTGCGAGAGGCCATCGGCGACGAGCAGCTCGTCGAGGTGCCGCCGACGATGGGGGCCGAGGACTTCGGCCGTCTGCGCTTGCAGGGCGTGCCGCTTTGCATGTTCCGGCTCGGCACCATCGCGCCGGAGCGGCTCGCGCGGTTACAGGCCGCAGGTGGTCTGCCCAGCCTGCACAACGGCGGCTACTACCCGGACTACGTCGAGGCGCTGCGCGTCGGGGTGCGCGCGCTGGTCGCCGCGACGCGCAGAGCCGCGCGGGACTGATCGCGCCGCTGCCATCGGATGGTCAAAATGCACGCGCGCGTGGGCGTATGAGCGCGCTCTCGGGGCGCGGTCCGCGCGCGAGGAAATTGCCAGCGGTGCGCCGCGCTACCCGGTAATGTGCTCCCCGTGAAACTCGTCCAGCGCAAGCTCCTGATGGGGGCCCTGGTGGCGTCGTTCGCCATCCAGACAGCGATGGTGTACGCCGACGACACGGCGTCGACCTTCGAGGTCCTGAGCGAGGACGCGCTCGAGGGCCGCCGCATCTGGCACGAATACAACTGCCAGACGTGCCACCAGATCCACGGCTTCGGCGGCTTCCTCGGTCCCGACCTGACCAACTACGGGCTCCGGATGACGGACGAGCGGCTGAACCAGATCCTCACCGAAGGCTCTGCGCAGATGCCCGCGTTCCACTTCGACGAGGACCAGATCTACTACATCAGCTCGTTCCTCGACGAGCTGAGCGACATGGGCCAAGGCGTCCCGCGTTCGGTGCTGCCGCTCGACCTGGGGGAGGTCATCACCGCGGTCGACGCGCGCATCGCGGCGTCCTCGCCCGGCGAGGCGGTGACCCGCGGCGCGACGGCCTTCAAGCTCAACTGCATCTCGTGCCACGTGCCGCTGCAGGCGACGCCGCTCGGGCTGCAGACCGCGCCCGACCTGACGACGGCGATGGGACGCATCGGCGAGCAGGGGATCCACGACACGATCCAGAACGGCAGGGCCGACCGCGGCATGGCCGCCTGGGGCCACCTCGGTGAGCAGTCGGTCGCGGACCTGACCGCCTTCGTCAAGTGGATGAACGAGGACCGCGCCCAGATCTCGACCGCCGCCGGCGGCGCCGGCGAGGCCCAGCCGATCCCGTGGTGGGAGTACAAATGACGCAGACGGCCACGGACGCGATGCTCGAGAAGTCGGGCGAAGCAGGCGCTCCTGCCGTCGTCGACCAGGGGACGCTGCAGCGCACCAGCGGCGTGCAGGTTCGCATGGCGCTGGTCTGCATCCTGCTGACCGTCTTCGGCGGCGCGATGAGCGCGCTCTACTACATCCCGTCGGTCGCGACCGCGCTCAACGAGGCGGGCATCCAGATGACGTCGATGCGCCCGATCCACACGGCGTTCGCGTCGATGTGGATCTTCGGCGCCAGCGTGGCGATCGCGTACCACTGGATGGGGACCAACCACGGCGGGCTCACCGCAGCCGACCTGCTGCGGTTCCGCATCCACACCGTCTGCTGGATCGTCGCGGGCGTCGGCATCTTCGCGACGCTCTTGATGGGCATCAGCACAGGACGCGAGTACCTGGGCTTCCACCCCGCGTTCAGCGCGATCCTGCTGTTCGGGTGGCTCTGCTTCGCGGTCAACCTGCTCAAGCGCCTCAAGCACGGCTTCTGGGGCCAGCCGATCTACGTCTGGTTCT
>JBERSB010000566.1:0-4232 GCA_041236755.1 Luminiphilus sp.
CACTCCATGTGGGTCGGAGACGTCCAGATCCCGAGCGCGTCTATGACCTGTTGCCCCATCTCGCGCAGCGCGGCGTAGCTGTCGTCGTCGATACGGTTGGTGACGGCGATCTGCGGCGAGATCCACCGCGTCCGCATCGCCTCGAGGACGTTCGGGTAGTAGTGACAGGCGAAGTCCAGCACGACTCTGCCGCCGACGCTCAGCGTGTCGTAGAAGCCTTCGTGGCCGGTCAGGAACTCCTCGATCGCGACCTCGCGGCCGGCGGCGACGTTCAGCTCGGTGAGCGCTCTGTGCAGCTGCTCCTCGTCGTCCACGCGGTGCGTGCCCGACGCGCCCGCGCCGTCGAGCGGCTTGAGGATCAGCGGGTAGCCGGTCTCCGCGGCGAACGCGGTCGCGTCCTCGACTGACGTGACCCGCGCCGAGGCGGCGCACGCGACGCCCGCTGCGCGCACGGCTTCGTTCATGGCCGGCTTGTCGCGGCACAGCCACGCGGTCTTGCTGGTCGTCCCGTGGATGCCGAGCTGCTCACGCACGTGGGCTGCGGCCATCACGTGGGCCTCGACGGTGGCCTCGAGCCGGTCGACCTGCACGCGCGTCGAGAGGCGCTTGACCGCCTCGGCGAGCGCGTGCTCGTCGACGACCGAACGCACGCGCTCGAACTGGAACAGGCCCTCGCGCAGCTCGGGCGGCAAGGCGTCGACGGGGCGTTCGCTGATGGCGGAGACGCGCGCGCCGGTGCTCAACAGCCCGCGCAGGAACTCGCGCTGGTTGCTGGGGAAACTGGGTTCGACGAAGACGACGTGCATGGCGTAGCGGGGTGCGCGCGGGCTAGGCGCGGGCCGGGAGCAGCGAACGGTAGAGCTTGACGTATTCGGGGCCCTGGCGGTCCCACGAGAAGTCCTGGCGCATGCCGTTCTGGACCAGCTGCTGCCAGCCCTCGCGGTCGCGCCAGTTGCGCAGCGCCCAGTCGATCGTGCCCGACAACGCCTTGCTGGTGAACTCGCGGAACGGGAAGCCCGTCCCGGTGCGGCCCGACGGGTCCCAGGCCTGCACGGTGTCGGCGAGCCCGCCGGTGTGGCGAACGATCGGCGGGGTCCCGTAGCGCAGCGAGTACATCTGGTTGAGGCCGCACGGTTCGAACCGGCTCGGCATCAAGAACATGTCGCTGCCGGCCTCGATCCAGTGGGCGAGCTCTTCCTGGAAGCCGCGGTAGATCCCGACCTTCTGCGGCCAGGTGTCGCGCAGCCACTGGAAGTACTCTTCGTGCCGCGTCTCCCCGGAGCCGAGCACGCACAGCCGCATGTCCTCGCGCTGCAGGAAGACCGGGATCGAGTCCGAGAACAGCTCGAAGCCCTTCTGGTTGGTCAGGCGCGAGACGACGCCGAACACGGGCGCGCGCGCGTCGTGCGGCAGCTGGAACCGGTCGCACAGCGCCGCCTTCATCTTGGCTTTGCCGGCGAGGTCTCGAGCGGAGTAGTTGTGGGGGATCTTGGGGTCGGTCGCAGGGTCCCACTCGCCGTAGTCGACGCCGTTGACGATGCCTGCGAGCTCGGCGCTGCGGGCCCGCAGCAGCTCCTCCATGCCCATCCCGAACTCCTCAGTCTGGATCTCCTTGGCGTAGGTCACCGAGACCGTCGAGAGCTGGTTGGCGTGCAGGACGCCCGCCTTGAGGAACGAGAACTTGCCGTCCTTGAGGTCGCCGTGGTGCAGGTGCGCGCGCTGCTCGCCGAGCCCGATGGTGTCGAGCACGGCGTCGTCGAAGAACCCCTGGTAGCCGATGTTGTGGATCGTCAGCAGCGTCCGCGTCTGGGCGAACAGCTGGTCCCAGGTGTAGGTCGTGCGCAGGTAGAGAGGCAGCAGCGCGGTGTGCCAGTCGTTGCAGTGGATGACGTCCGGCGCCCACTGCAGCCGCTGGCAGGTCTCGAGCACCGCGCGGCTCAGCAGCGCGAAGCGGAGCGCCTCGTCGCCGTCCTCGGTGTAGATGCCGTCGCGGTCGTACAGCTCGGGGCAGTCGACGAAGTAGACAGGCACGTCGGACTGCGGCAGCAAGCCCGCCTTGATGCTGAACCGGATCGTGCGCTCGGGGAACCGCACGTCGATGTCCTGCGCGCCGTCGAGGTCCGTGGTCTCGACTCCGCTCGCGGCGACGCGGCGGTAGAACGGCACGAACACGCGCGCGTCGTGGCCCTGGCCGAGCTCGTCGTCGCCGTCGGTCGCAGGTGCGCCGAGCCAGCGCGCGAGGCCGAGCAACACGTCTGCGAGACCGCCGGTCTTGGCGAAGGGGGTGCACTCTGAGGCCGCGAGGGCGAGGCGCAGGGGACGCATGTCGCGCATGTTGGCATCCGGTCGGCTGTGGCGCGAGCGGAAACAACGCTGCGAAGGAGGCGCGACGGGCGCTCTGCGCAGGTGTTCGTAGGAGGCAGTTGGTGAAAGTGGTTGGGTCGCGTCCGAGCCTCTGCCCGCGATGGTCCACGTCGTCTTCGCCATCCCGTTCGCCATGGAGAACACGCTGCGCTTCGCGCGCGCGGCGGCGTCGCTCCCGGGCGTGCGCCTGAGCGTGGTCTCACAGGACGCGCCGGACCGGCTGCCGCAGGACTTCCGCGCGCAGCTGATCGGCTTCGAACAGGTCGCCGACGCGATGCAGGCGCGCGACCTCGCAGGTGGCGTCGCGCGATTGCAGCACCAGCACGGCAAGGTCGATCGGCTGCTCGGCATCCTCGAGCCGCTGCAGGAGCCGCTGGCCGAGGTGCGCGAGCTGCTGCAGATCCGCGGCATGGACAGTCGCACGTCGACGAACTTCCGCGACAAGGCGCGCATGAAGGACGTTTTCGCGGCGGCCTCGATCCCGTGCGCGCGCCACCGCCTGTGCGCTTCGGTCGAAGACGCGCTCGCGTTCGGCCGCGACTCGGGCTACCCGGTCGTCGCCAAGCCACCTGCCGGGGCCGGCGCCAAGGCGACGCAGCGCTGCGAGGACGAGGCGGCGCTGGTGGGGTTCCTGCAGCAGGTGCAGCCCGCGCCGGGTCGCGAGGTGCTGCTGGAGGAGTTCGTCGTGGGGCGGGAGTACTCGTTCGACACGCTGACCCTCAACGGCCGTCACGTGCTGCACAACATCTGCTGCTACGCGCCGACGCCGCTGGAGGTCATGGACAACCCGTGGATCCAGTGGTGCGTGGTGTTGCCGCGCGACCTGGACGCGCCCGAGTTCGCCGAGATCCACCGCACGGGCCCCGCAGCGCTCGACGCGCTCGGCATGTGGACCGGCATGTCGCACATGGAGTGGTTCCGGCGCCACGACGGCACGATCGCGATCTCGGAGGTCGCCGCGCGTCCGCCGGGCGCGCAGTTCGTGTCGCTGATGAGCCACGTGCTCGACGTCGACGTCTACCGGCTGTTCGCGCAGCTGATGGTGTTCGAGGCGCTGGACGTGCCCGAGCGCCGCTACGCCGCGGGTGCAGCTTATCTGCGGGGCCAGGCCTCGCCCGAGGCGCTGTCGTCCGGCCGCCCGCTGCGCGTGCAGTCGGTGACGGGGCTCGAAGAGGTGCGCCATCGGCTCGGCGACCTCGTCGTCGAGGCGCGCCTGCCGCAGCCGGGCGCGATGAAGGCGGACACCTACGAGGGCGACGGACACCTGATCGTGCGCCACGAGGACACGGAGCGGGTGCGCGACGCCGTGAACGAGATCGTGCGCACGGTTCGGGTCGAACTCGGCTGATCCCTGCGGCCCGCAACGTCCGATGAGAGTGCGATCATGAACGTCGTCTACCTGAGCCCCGGGTTCCCCGCCGAGATGCCGCTGTTCGTCCGTGGCCTCGCGCAGATCGGCGCCAGGGTCTACGGCGTCGGTGACCAGCCCAGGCAGGCGCTGCCGCCCGAGGCGCAGGAGGGCCTGACCGACTACCTGCAGGTCCGGTCCTTCGGCGACGAGGCCGCCGTGGTCGAGGAGATCCGCGGCTGGCTGCGCGGCAAGTCCGTCGACCGCGTCGAGTGCATGTGGGAGCGGCTGATGTACCTCGCCGCGACGCTGCGCGAGACCTTCCATGTGCCGGGCATGGACCGCGCGCAGACCGCGGTGGTGCGCGACAAGGAGTCGATGAAGCAGGCGGTCGAGGCGGCCGGGCTCCGGGTGCCGAGGCACGGCCGCGCGCGCACGATGCACGAGGCCTGGGAAGTCGTCGAGCGCGTCGGCTATCCCGCCATCGTCAAGCCGATCGACGGCGCCGGCAGCAAGGACA
>JBERSB010000567.1:0-9521 GCA_041236755.1 Luminiphilus sp.
CTCTGCGCTGGGGTTCGTCACGGTCCTCGGCAACCCCAAGGGTTGGGCCTTCTTGATGGCGCTGCTGCCAGGGTTTCTCGACGCCGGAGCGTCGCTGCCCGCGCAGTTCGCCTGGATGCTGGCGATCATGCTGGCGACCGAGTTCGTTTCGATGTCGGTCTACGCCGGGTGCGGTGGCTGGCTGTCCAACAGGATGGCGGATGGCAGTGGGCTGGTCGGCGTGCACCGCGTAGCCGCGGTGCTCCTTGCCGCAGTCGCCGTCTGGGTGCTCGCCGGGGCCGTGAGGTGGTAGCGGTGCGCGCCACAGCCGGCGTCCCCAGCCTGGGCCAGGGAGGCGGCGCGGCGGGTCGGCCCGCAGCCGGCGCTAGAAGCCGAACTGCAGGCTGAGGCCGTTGCTCACGGCGATGCCGAGCGCGGTTGTCGTCGAGAGGGACACGCCCTGCGAGGACAGCGAGCCGCCGATCAGAGCCGGAACAGCGGGGATCGCCAGGCCGAACGAGCCGGACCCGCCGCTGAGCGCGCCCGTCGGGTAGAGGCCGAGGTCGAGGTTGGTGTAGCCGAAGCACCCCGCCATCCCGACCGCCGCCAGGTTGGTGCCCTGGCTGATTGTCAGCGTGCCGAAGCCGACGAACGCGAACGGCGAGACCGCCGGCACGTTGCCGACCACGAGCTCGAAGCCGCTGTTGCCGAGCGCCGGCGCGCTGTTGGCGGACAGCGTCAGGCCGTCGCAGCCCACGCCGAGCGTCGTGGTGCCGGCGAGCACGCCGAAGTCGACGTTGAACGCCTGCAGGCCCTGGTTGGTGCTCATGGCGTAGAGCGTCGCCTGCGTGCCCGCGACGAAGCCCCACTGGACCGAGCCCGTGCCGTTGATGTTGCTGGCTAGCGAGCCGCCGGTGGCGTTGGCGCTGGCGAGCACCACCGGGGTGGTGGGGTCGGTGATGTCGTAGATGGTGACCTCGGAGGTCGACGAGTTGATCACGGCCAGCACCGGCGTGCTGCCGACCACGGCGTAGTCACACGCCCGCATCTGGGGCGCGGCGAACGAAATCGACGCGATCAGGCTCGACGTGCCCGTGGTGGTGTCGAACGAGGTCATCCGCGCCGTGCCGCCCTGCGTGCCGATCAGCGTCTGCTGGTCGACGAACGTCATGCCCAGCCGGTAGTCGTTGGAGGTGGTGGTCGTCCCGGGCACGGACAAGAACTTGGTCGACGCGTTGCTGCCGTCGAGCGGGCCGACGACGAAGTTGCTGGCGCTGACGTTGTTGCTGCCGGCCGCCGCGAACTGCGCGACGCTCACGAGGCCGCCCGTGACGCAGAAGGCGTCGCCGGTGCGGTTGACGCCGGAGACGCTGTCGTAGGCGGTGCTCGGCGGCGTGGTGACGCCGAGCGCTTCGTTGTCCCACTTGTAGACCTTGAACGGCGACGTCGCCGACGTGCTCAGGTTGCACGCGTAGATCGCGCCGCTCGCGTCGACGTCGACCATGTTGATGGCGAAGGTGCCGCCGCTGACGCCCGTGTTGTCGAGGCCCGCGATGTCGGCGCCGGTCGTGCCGTCGAGGATGCGGACGTTGTTGGAGACGCCGTTGACGTTCTGCCGCGCCACCAGCACCAGGTTGTTGGTGGTGGGGTTGTAGGAGAAGCCGCGCTCGGTGTTGCCGGTGGTCAGGTAGGGCGTGCTGCCCGGCGCCAACCAGCCGTTGGTGCCGAACGTGGGCATCGGGGTCATCGTCACCTGCGCCGTGGCGAGCGAGGTTGAGAGGAGCGCTGTGCCTGTGCACAGCAGGGCGTACTTGAGTTGGTTCATGACGAGGGTGGTGTCGCTGCGTTGTCGGGGCAGACGAGTGGTCGGCGGCACGTGCCGCGCGTTCAGGTGCTCCGTACAGCCACCATCTACACCCCCTGTCCACGCCGTCCAGATCCCAGGAATGCGTGTTACAAGCGCGCCCGAGCGGGATTACATCGTCGCGGAATACACGTGTTCGGATCGGCGCGGGCCGCTGGGTTCGTCACGCCTCGAGCTCGCCGCAGACCGGACGGGGGCGTCCGTTGCCGATCGCGGTCTCCCACCTGCGCGGCGTGCCCCGGACGGACAAGGAGCGTGCAGGGAGGTCCGTCGTCCTCCTGTCGGCCCGGCGGTCCGGGGCGTAGCCCGGACGACCAACAAACGCCGGAACCGCATCAGCAAACTGACTTACGAACATCACCCCATGCGGAGGCGCTTCCTTGCGCACGTCGCATCGCGGATCATCAGAGGGTGCTGACGCAAGCGTTCGACTTCGGCCGCTACGAAGTTCTAGAGGAGCTGGGTCGCGGTGCGATGGGCGTCGTCTACCGCGCGCGCGAGCGTGAACTCGACCGGGTCGTCGCGCTCAAGCTGATCCGGACGGGCAGGGTCGCGACGCCGGACGCCGTCGAGCGCTTCGTCGCCGAGGCGCGCCTCGCCGCGCAGGCCTCGCATACAGGGGTCGTGCAGGTGTTCGACGCCGGGGAGCACTCGGGTCAGCGCTTCCTCGCGATGGAGCTGATCGATGGGCCGAGCCTCTCTGACGAGCTCGCGAGGCGGCGGATCCCGCACGACGAGGCCGCAGCCCTCTTCGCGAAGCTCGCGCGCGCGGTGCACCACCTGCACGCACTCGGCATGGTGCACCGCGACCTCAAGCCGTCGAACGTCATGCTGGCAGGGCCGGACGCGCGCCCCCGCGTGACGGACTTCGGCCTCGCCACGACGAGCAGGCGCGCAGAAGGGGCTGACGAGGAGGTCCTGGCCGGCACGCCCGGCTACATGTCTCCGGAGCAGCTCGGCGTCGGTGCCGACGCGGTCGGTCCGACGTCCGACGTCTACGCGCTGGGCGTCATGCTGTTCGAGGTCGCGACAGGTCAGCAGCCGTTCGCCGCGGACTCGCTCGAGCAGGTGCTCATGCGGTCCTTCGGAGGGCGCTTCGACCGCCCGCGCGCAGTCGATCGCAAGGTGCCGCGCAAGCTCGAGGCGATCATCCTCAAGGCAATGGAGCGCAAGCCTGCCAACCGCTACCCGACGGCAGACGCGCTGGCCGAGGACCTGGACCGGTTCGTCGCCGGCACCCCGATCGACGCAGGCAAGGGTGGGGTCGCCTCCGCTGTGCGGATCTACGCCAGGAGGCACGTCGCGCTGGCCGTGCGGCTGTGTGCGCTCTCGGCGTTCTTCCTGGTCGCGGTGGTCAATCGCGCGCTGGGATACGTGGACGACGCGTTCCTGCTGATGCTCGGTGCGACCGTCGCGGTCTGGGGAGGCATCACGTGGGCGCTCGACCAGGTCGTCCACCGCTCGCCTCTGTGGCCGCGCGTCTGGTGTGTCGTGGACGCGGCGCTCGTCACGCGGGTGATCCTGCTGCTCGGCGGCGTGCGCTCCTCGCTGGTGCTGCTCTACCCGCTGCTGATCCTCAGCGTCGGCCTGTGGTCGCGCGCGCGGCTGGTGTGGTTCGCGACGCTCGCGACGGCGCTGGGCTATGCCGCGCTCGTCGTCGAGTCGCACCTGGTCCGGACCGAGTTGGCGCGTCCGGTTGACGAACACGTGGTGTTCGCCGCCGTGCTGCTCGCGACAGCCGGGCTCACGATCGTGCACCTGCGGCGCTTCGAGGCCGTGCGGCGGCTCTACGCGCGGTCGTGACCCGGGACTACTTCGGGCCCCGGGGTTGCCGCACGATGCGCCCGCAGCGCCACGGACGGTGACGGGCGCTACTTGCGCCTGCCCTTCGCCTCGGTCTGCAGCACCAGCACCCAGTCACGCGGCGACGGGACGTTGGGGGACTTCCAGGTCTCGGTCACCTCGACGACCCCGAGGTCGAACCGACGTCCGGACGCGGGGTCGAAGAAGAAGGCAGACCATGGCCCGGGCTCCATGCCGTTCACCGTCAGCCCGCCCCACTTGTAGTTGCCGCGCTTGGGCTGGTAGACGAAGCAGACCTCGCCCGGGATCCCGGCGGCGAACGCGTCGGGGGCCGTCCAATCCGGATGCGGCTCGAACTGCTGCCACGGGTACTCGAGCAGCAACGCCTTGGCCAGCCCGAGCTGCTTCGCGCCGGGGAGCTGCATCCCTTCCTGCCAGGTCGTGTGGTCGTAGGGCTGGTGGCCCCAGCCGCCCCAGTTGCCGTGCACGGCCTCGCTGCCCATGTGCCAGACGCCGGCAGCTCCGTAACTGTGGCCCGCCGCCCCCGACAGCATCAGGCCCCAGAACTGGTAGCGCTGCAGGTCGGCGAAGTTCTCCTGCATGTGCTGCTCGTAGCACGACTCGCCGCTGACGTAGGGCTTGGACGGCGAAGCCTGCACGGTTGCCTTGGCTCTCGCGATCGCCTGCCTCGCCGTCTTCCAGGACGCGTGCCCCGTCGCGTCCATGTCGAAGTCGAACACCGCGGTCTCCTCGAACGCCCCGCGCAGGTGGGAGCTGTGGTTGGTCAACAGCCGGTCGTAGGGATCGGTGGCAGCGAGGTGTTCTGCGGCCTCGTACCAGGGGCCTTGCCCCTTGTCCGTCTCGCCGCCGAGGATCCAGATCACCGGGTAGGCACCGTACCTCGCGACGAGGTTCCGGTAGTGCCGCTTGTAGCCCGGGAGCCCCACGGCGTTCAGGCCGACGGCCCGCCCCCAGCCGCCCACGATCGCAGGCGTGATGCCCGCGTCGACCAGGTGTTCGAACCGGCGGTCCGCGAAGCGGAAGTAGTCCGGGTTGACCTTGCTGAAGTCCTTTTCGAGGTACGGCATCCCGCCCTCGTTCTCCCAGCTCGGCTGCAGCAGCCCCAGTTCGTCGGGATAGGTGCCGCAGACGATCTGGACGACGGTGAACCCCTTGTCGCGGCGGTCGGCGGTCAGCTCTCGAAAGCCCTCCCAAGGCAGCCGCCGGCACAGGCCCTTCCACCAGGTGTCGCCGAGCCAGAAGAAGGGCGTGCCGTCGGCGTGTTCGAAGTGCCGTCGGTCGTCGGTGACGCGTAGGGGCCCGTGTCGGTAGAGGGGGTTGTCGCCTTCGTAGGGCACGACGTCGATGGCGCCGCGGACCGCCTGCAGGCCAGAGTTGCCCCGGTCGGAGCACTCGGTTCGCCACCTGTGCGTTCCAAGCTGGTGCGAGGCGTAGCGCAGCCGCCACTCTTGCTCCCCGGCCCAGAACATCGGCACGCGCAGCTCCCGGCCGTCTGGCTGCGTGACGATCGCGTCCAGCTCCAGGTCGACGAACGGATTGTCGTACGCCTTCTCGGACTGCAGCCGGACCTCGGTGACGCGGTTGGCCTGCGCGGTGCGGGCTGCTTGCGCGGGCACAACAGAGGCTGTCCAGCTGCTCAGCAGGAGGGACACCAGCTTCCATCGTCTGCTCGAGTTGTTCGCCATGGTGCACCTCTCTGCGTTCGTTCAGGCGAGCCGCGGCGGACGCCGCGGTGGAGCGGCGGACTGTAGCGCGTCACCCTGCGGGCAACTCTGCTATCTTGGGGGGGCGAGACCTCTTCGCACCTCCCCATGCGCTGCATCGCCACCCTCGCCGTCGCCTGCGCGGTCCCTTTGACTGCACAGCACGCGTATCTCGACAAGATCAGCGCCGCACCCGGCGAGACCGTGCAGGTCTTCGCCAGTATTCCTGGGGCAACCTCGGTGTCGGTCGCGCGCTCGCACTACTTCGGCCTCGAGACGCAGCTGCTCGACTCCGGCCCGCTCGCAGGCGGCACGCAACCCGCGAGCGTCGGCTCGTATGCGTATGTGGCGGACGATCCGCTGCTCGACATCACCGGCGACATCACCCTCGAGGCGTGGGTGCGGCCGAAGTTCGTCTCCGCGACGTCTTTCGCCGGCATCTTGATGAAGTACGCGAGCCCCAGCGACACCGCCTACGGCATCTATCTCATGCCGGGAGGTCAGCTGTCGTTTTATCTGAGCGAGACCGGGGCCTACAGCACGGCGAATCGCCACGTCACGCCGGATGCACTCTCCGTCAACACGTGGACACATGTCGTGGCGACGTACGACGGCGCGAACAAGCGCATCTACCTCAACGGGCAGCTCGAGACGACGCAGCCGCGCACGGGGGCGATCTTCGACTCGGCCCAGCCGCTGCGCGTCGGCGCACGCGAAGCGGGGGGCGCACACTTCTACGGCGACATCGACGGCGCGACGGTCTATTCACGCGCGTTGACCCCGGCCGAGGTCCAGGCGCGCTTCGCGCTCGGTGCGAGCAGCCCCGGTGTGCTCGCGGGCGCCGTTGCGCAGTACGACTGCGAGGAGATGGTGGGGGACAAGCTGTCCGACGCTACCGGCAACGGGCTCGACCTCACCTTGGTCAACCACGCCACGCGCGGCATCCCGGGGCCGTCGGAGCCCCCTTGCTGCAGCACCCCGGAGCCGTTCACGACGAGCTGCTGCAGCATGCCGACCAACTGGTGCATCCGGTTCTCGGGAGGCGACAGGTACAACCCGGACTGGACGCCGATCTGGTCGTTCGTCGTCCCTCAGAGCTGGGATCCGGGCTTCTACAGCGTCGAGGTCGCCGGCGCGTACACGATGCCGTTCGTCGTCAAGCCGACGCCGGGCAAGGAGGAGCGCATCGCTGTGCTCGCGAACAGCAACACCTGGGCTGCCTACAACCAGTGGTCGTACTCGCTCTACAGCAGGCACCCCGGCGAATCGATCAACCGCTACGTCGGCTTGCGACAGCCGAATCCGAATGCGCAGCTGGACTTGCAGACACCGGGCAGCGGCTTCAGCCCGCGGGTGGACGCAGAGCGCTACCTCTACAAGTGGCTCGACGACCACGGCTACGAGTTCGATCTCTACACTGATCTCGACCTGCATCGCGATCCGACCCTGCTCTCGAGCTACTCCGTGCTGATGATCAGCGGCCACAGCGAGTACTGGACCTGGGAGATGGTCGATCACCTCGAGGCGTTTCTGTATGCGGGCGGCAACCTCGTCAACCTCTCGGGCAACACGATGTGGTCGCGCGTGACCTACGACCCGACGTTCACCGTGATGGAGTCGCGCAAGCACCCGTGGAATGCGTTCCCGTTGGTCTTGCCTCCTGGTGAGCGCTGGCACAGCCAGGACGGCCAGGTGCTGGGTGGCACGTTCCGCTGCATCGGCCGTCCGGAGCATCGCATCCTCGGCACGGGGTTCGGCATCGTGTTCCGCAACGGCAGCTTCGGTAGCTACGCGGTCGCGGCCGCGGGCCACTGGGCGTTCGCCGGCACGGGTGTCACCCACGGGCAGTTCTTCGGGCAGTCCTCGCTCAACGGCAACGCGATCCTGGGTCACGAGGTCGACGAGATCCACCCGACCTGGTCGCCGGCCAACATCCAGGTGCTGGCGCGCGGCAGGGCCTTCAACGCCGACTTCCGGCTCGACGTCAGCAACTGCAACGTGCGTAGGTTCCTGCCGGCAACCGAGGGCGGTGAGATGCTCAACTTCGACCCTCCGGGCGGCGGCGCGGTCTTCGGCGCGCCGACGGTCGCGTTCGGCGGCGCCGTCATGGTCGATGCGGTCGCGTCGCAGGTGCTCGAGAACGTGCTCAACCGCTTCCTCGGCCAGCCCGCCTGCGTGTTCCGCAACGGCAGCGGCGTCAACGAGACCGGCTTCGGCTGCGCGACCCTGCCGATCCTCGGGACCAACTGGAAGACGACGGTCGCGACCAACGTCAACACGGCGTCGACCTACTTGAGCCTGGCGGTCACGCCCGCCCAGCTGCTCTTTCCTGGCGGCGGTGAGCTGCTGCTCTCGCCGGTGCCTCCGCCGGTGTTCCAGGCGGGCAACGGCACCCACTCGGTCGCCGTCCCCAACAACAGCGTGCTGCTCGGCGCGTGGCTCTACGCGCAGGGGATGCGCGTCGACATGGTGGGAGGGCTCCCGTCACTGGTCCTGCTGAACGCGCAGGACGTGCTCTTGGGCCAGTGAGAGCGGTCGCTCCACGGAAACGTTCCTCGACGCAGCCGCAGCTTGTAGGGCTGCGTCCCGGAAGTGCGTCGCCCGGTCAGCCCTTTTGGACTGAGGCGCTGCCCGCTTCGAGCACCAGCTGCGCGCGCGTGGACGCCGCGCCGCCGGGCTCTTCGACCTGGTCCATGACCACGTAGTCCTTCGTTCAGGTCGCCTGCCGTCTGCCGCAGCCGTTAGGCTAGCATGGCGCGGTTTCTAGGTGATCACACGGCAGAACTCTGGCTGAGCTGGCCCCATCGCGGAGGTGGAGGCATCCGCCGCAGGGGCGAGAGGCAGAACGAACATGACACGGAACGAAGTTTTTGGGCGTTTCAAGGATTCGAAGTTGATCAGCGTCGGGCGCATGCGCCGGATGAAGCATTCATTCACCCAGAAGCTCCAGTCCATGAAGAAGAAGGACCTCGCGGTCGAGGTCGTCGACAAGGGTGGGCTGGCGGCGGGGGTCGCTTCTGCGGGGGCCTCGGTCGCGGCATCGGCCGGCGCCACGTCGGCGTTCGTAGTGGCGATGTCCGGCCCTCAGGCAGCCGTGACGCTCACCGTGCTCAGCGCAGCGCTGGCGGCCAAGAGCGCCTATTCCGATCGAGAGAGCGCGCACGACGATCTCGCCCCTTATGTCTGGAGCTACATCGACGATGCTCCTCCCAAGGGTTGGGGGAAGAAGGAGGAGCCGGGCGTGCTCGGCGCGGCCATGTCGCTCATCTCCGACGGCAAGGCACAGATCAGCGCAATCAAGTCCAAGTTCGAAGAGCGCGAGCGCGCCTTCAACGCCTGGTACAGGGAGGAATACTTGCAGGCCAGCAAGTTCCACGTCATGGGATGCAATGCTTCCCGGGCAGTACAGCCGGACGGAGGCCTCGCCAGTACCATCCGGAGAGAAGAGCCCCGGAGACAGGCCGCCATTACGAGCGGCGAAGGAGACGGGGGAGCGGTGCGCGAATACATGCGGCGCCTCGTTCACATGGGAAACTACCTTCAGGCAGGGTCGGTGGTCAGTCGGGTGCTCCGCACTGTCGAAGGCGTGCCGTCGCCACCGCTCCGCGATTTCGCCCAGTACAACAAGGGCGTGACAGAGACCCGGAGGACGCTCGCCAAGATTGCCAAGATCATCCAAGACCACGACGCTCTCGTCGCGGCCCTCGCAGGGAAGTAGATGCGGCAAGCCAAGCAGCGTCAGCCCTCGGCCGTGCGAGATGGATGTTGCTTGCTGCTGGCGCGTGACTACCGGCATGGATCTGCTGTCTGACGTGACGCGGACCGCAAGGCGTTTCATCATCCACGACGGCGGCGAAAACCTGCGCGAGACGGGACACATTCGGCACCAACGGCCGCGCGCGGGCTGCGTATGCTGCGTCCATGCGTCCCCTCTGCCTGCTGTTCTCGCCGCTGCTCGCGGCTCTGGTCCCGGCCCAGGATGCTCCTGAGGCGCCGAAGAAGCTGACGGCAGCCGACTACGGCCCCTGGGAGTCGCTGCGCGGTTCCGGCGCGCTGTCGCCCGACGGCAAGTGGTCGGCGTTCTACGTGCGGCGCAGCAACGGCGAGGACGAGCTGCGTCTGGCGCCGACCGACGGGCAGGACGACGGCCG
>JBERSB010000568.1:0-5831 GCA_041236755.1 Luminiphilus sp.
CTGCCGTCGGGCCAGTCCAAGAAGCGCACGACGACCGGCACGTCGAGGCGGTCGCACAGGTCTACGACGTGCTGCGTATTGGCGGCGCTGTCCTCGCGCACGCGGTGGTCGATGTGCGCAGCCCGCAACGGCGCGCGCAGCCGGCCCTCGTCGCGTAGGCGCGCCAGCGTCAGCAGCAGCAGCGTGCTGTCCATCCCACCCGAGACCGCGGCCAGGACCGGCCCTTCGGCGGTCATGTTCTCGTAGCGCGAGAGGGTGCGCGCGACGGCGTCGAGCAAACGAACAAAACTGTCCATTGGATGGGGAGGATACAGGGCTACACTGTTCGCCGAATTCACCGACTGCCAGTCAACCAACAGGAGCATACCCCGCCATGGCCACGAAGGTCGCCATCAACGGTTTCGGTCGCATCGGCCGCCTCGTCTTCCGCGCGCTCGTAGAGCAGGGCCTGCTCGACGAGCTCGACGTCGTCGCCGTCGGCGACATCGTGCCGGCGGACAACCTCGCGTACCTGCTGAAGTACGACTCGATCCAAGGGCGCTTCCAGGGTGAGGTCAGCTCGAAGAAGTCGTCGCCGGATCTCGCCGAGGACGACGTGATCGTCGTCAACGGCAAGGACATCCGCGTCGTCTCCGCGCGCACGCCGGACGGGCTGCCCTGGAAGGACATGGGCGTCGAGCTCGTCATCGAGGCGACCGGGTTGTTCGTCGCGGACGAGCAGGCGCGCGGCCACATCACCGCCGGCGCGAAGAAGGTCGTGATCACCGCGCCGGGCAAGGGCGACATGCCGACCGTGGTGCTCGGCGTCAACGACGACCAGGTGGACTTCCAGTCGGCCGACGTCGTCTCGAACGCCTCGTGCACGACGAACTGTCTGGCGCCGCTGGTGCACGTCATCCTGAAGGAGGGCTTCGGCCTGTCCGAGGGCCTGATGACGACGGTGCACGCCTACACGGCGACGCAGAAGACCGTCGACGGTCCGTCGAAGAAGGACTGGAAGGGCGGCCGCACCGCTGCGCAGAACATCATTCCGTCTTCCACGGGTGCTGCGAAGGCCGTCGGCCTCGTGCTGCCCGAGGTCAAGGGCAAGCTGACCGGCATGGCGCTGCGCGTGCCGACGCCGACCGTCTCGGTCGTCGACCTGACCTTCAAGACCGAGAAGGACACGTCGATCGACGAGCTCAAGGCGGCGCTGAAGCGGGCGTCGGAGACCTACATGAAGGGCATCCTCGAGTACACCGAGGACGAGGTCGTCAGCTCGGACTTCATCCACCACCCGGCCTCGTCGATCTTCGACGCCGGCTCGTCGATCGAGCTGAACAAGAACTTCTTCAAGCTGGTCAGCTGGTACGACAACGAGTGGGGCTACAGCAACCGCGTCGTCGAGCTGTCGAAGATGCTCGCCGCGGTGATCTGATCCGGCCTCGACGACCTGATTCGCGAGCGCGCCGATGCGCGACGAGGGACCCATGAGCTACCAGGCGATCACCGACCTCGACCTCCGTGGCAAGCGCGTGCTGATGCGGGTGGACTTCAACGTCCCGCAGGACAAGCAGACGCTCGCGATCACCAACAACCAGCGGATCGCCTCGGCGCTGCCGACGATCCGTCACGCGCTCGACCAGGGCGCGTCGGTGGTGCTGATGTCGCACCTGGGCCGGCCCAACGGGGAACGCGTCGAGCGGTTCTCGCTGCGGCCGGTGGCGGCCGAGCTGGAGCGGCTGCTCGAGCGGCCGGTGCAGTTCGTCGAGGACTGCGTCGGCGACGCGGCCCGCGCGGCGACCGCGAGCCTGCAGCCCGGCGCGGTCGTGCTGCTCGAGAACGTGCGCTTCCACGTCGAGGAAGAGGGCAAGCGCAAGGTCGTCGACAGCGACGGCAACAAGTCGAGCGAGAAGGCGGACCCCGACGCGGTCGCGCGGTTCCGCCGTGAGCTCGCCCAGAGCGGCGACGTGTTCGTCAACGACGCGTTCGGGACCGCGCACCGCGCGCACAGCTCGGTCAGCGGCGTCGCCGAGCACCTGCCGGCGGCGTGCGGCTTCTTGCTGCAGAAGGAGCTCGACGCGTTCGGCAAGGTGCTGACCGCGCCGGAGCGTCCGTTCGTCGCGATCCTCGGCGGCGCCAAGGTCAGCGACAAGCTGCCCGTCATCGAGAACCTGCTCCCCAAGGTCGACAAGCTGATCATCGGTGGCGCGATGGCCTACACGTTCCTGGCCCGGACGGGCGGCGAGGTCGGCACGTCGCTGGTCGAGCAGGACCTGCTCGACGAAGCTGGCCGCGTGATCGAGATGGCGTCCCAGCAGCAAAAGGAGATGCTGCTGCCGGTCGACCACGTCTGCGCCGCCGCGGTCGCGGCGGACAGTCCGGCGAGCGTGCACGAGGGCGACATCCCCGAAGGCCTGATGGGCCTCGACATCGGCCCGGAGACCGTGCGCCGTTACGTCGCCGCGCTGGACGGTGCCCGGACGGTGATCTGGAACGGCCCGATGGGCGTGTTCGAGATGGACGCGTTCTGCAAGGGCACCGAAGCGGTCGCCCAGGCGGTCGCGGACGCGACCGCGCAGGGCGCCTTCACCGTGGTCGGCGGCGGCGACTCGGTCGCGGCGGCCGAGAAGCTCGGCATCGTCGACAAGCTGAGCCACGTCTCGACCGGCGGCGGTGCGAGCCTGGAGCTGCTCGAGGGCAAGACGCTGCCGGGCGTGGCGGCGCTGGCGCGGCGCTAGCGCGCTCAGACGCGCAGCGAGTATTCGAACTGGTTGACGCGCGCGACGGCGTGCCAGAGGTCGTCCTCGACGAAGTGCGGGTCGACCTGGAACTCGCCGTCCCGGCCGGCCTGGCCGGTGCGCACCAGGATGGTGCCGAGCTCGGCGCGTTGGCCGGCGAGGATGTCCGAGGTGGTGTGGCCGATCATCCAGCTCCGCTGCAGGTCGAGGTCGAACTCCTGCTGCGCCATCTTGAAGATGCCGGGGCCCGGCTTGCGGAACACGCTCTCCTTCTTGAAGCGACCCTTGCCCTTGGGGTGGTACGGGCACGAGTAGATCTTGGTGATCTGGATCTGCTCGTCGTGCATGCGCTGCAGGAACGCCTCGCAGAACTTCGTGAAGTCCCGCTCGCGGTACTTGCCGAACGCGATGTCGGTGCGGCTGGTCGCCGCGAACAGCCGGAACTGCTGCGGGTCGATCTGGGTCAGCGCCTCGACCGCGCGCTCGATGAACGGCACCTCGCCGTGCTCGTCGAGCCGCGCCTGCTCCACGAGGACGCCGTCGAGCTCGAAGAACAGGCCCTGCTTGTCGGGGATCTTGGCCATGGGGGTAGCTGGTCGCGCAGCGCGTCGGGGGGACCGCCGTCCCCCTTGCTATCGGCAGATCCGCCCTGCACCTTGAGCCGGACAGCAAATCGATCCGCGCGACCGTGGTGGGCCTTGCGGCCCACAGTCACCCGCGCCGCAGGGGGCGCGGGCGGAGAGGTCGCGGTGGACACCCGCGGAGGCGCGTCTAAGCTCCGTCCATGCGCGTCCTGTGGTCCGCTTCGCTCGTCGTCCTGACGTCGTCCCTCGCCGCCCCGCTCTGCGCGCAGCGCGGCGACCGCGCCGGCGAGAAGCAGGTCATGCTGCCCGACACGGTCCATGTGCCCGATGCGGTGGTGCGCACGCCGCAAGAAGAGCTCGCGACGTTCGACCTGCCGAAGGGCTTCGAGGCGAAGCTGTTCGCGGCGGAGCCGATGGTCGCCGATCCCGTCGTCGCGACCTTCGACGGCGACGGGCGCATGTGGGTCTGTGAGTTCCGCAACTACATGCTCGACATCGAGGCGACCGACGAGAGCGCGCCGACCGGGCGGATCGTCGTGCTGCACGACGACGACCGGGACGGCGTCGCCGACCGCTCGACCGTGTTCGCCGACGGCCTGGTCCTGCCGCGCGCGGTGCTGCCGATGCGGGGCGGCGCGCTGGTCATCACGCCGCCCAACCTGGTCTGGATGCCGGACGCCGACGGCGACCTCGTCGCGGACGGACCGCAGCAGGTGGTGATGGGCGGCTTCGAGGCGGGCACCGGCAACCCCGAGCACTCGGGCAACGGCCTCGTGTGGGGGCTCGACCACCGGATCCACCTGGCCAACGACCGCCGGCTGCTGCGCTGCACCGGCGTCGGTGTCTTCGAAGTGGAGGACGGCAACGGCGGCGGCCAGTGGGGGCTGACGATGGACGACCGCGGCCGCTTCTACTGGAACAACAACTCCGACTGGCTGCGCTGCGACCTCGTCCCGAACCACTACGGCGCGATGGCCCAGGACCTCGGCGGCCTGCCGGGCCTCGGACACCGGGTCACCAAGGACCAGCGCACGTGGCCTTCGCACATCACGCCCGGCGTCAACCGGGGCTACCGCAAGGGCGTGCTCGAGGACTACACGCTCGCGCGCACGACCGGCGTGTGCGCGCCGCTGGCCTACCGCGGCGACCTGCTGCCGTTCGACGGCGACGTGTTCGTCTGTGAGCCGTGCGGCAACCTCGTGCGGCGCTTCCGCCTCAGCGAGCACGACGCGCAGCTGGTCGGCGAGAACCCCTACGGCTCGGTGCAGGACGAGTTCCTGACGTCGACCGACGAGCGCTTCCGGCCGGTCGACCTCAAGAACGGCCCCGACGGCGCGCTCTACGTGGTCGACATGTACCGCGGCGTGATCCAGCACCGCAACTACGTCACGTCGTTCCTGCGGCATCAGGTCGAGAAGCGCGGGCTCGAGCAGCCGGTCCACAAGGGCCGCATCTGGCGGATCGTGCCCAAGGTGCAGGCCTCGGTCGCTCTAGCCCCGCGGCTGTCCGGGTCGTCGCCCGAGGCGGCCGCCGCGGCGCTGGCGCACCCGAGCGGCGCGGTCCGCGACCGGGCGCTCCAGCACCTCGTGGAGCACGACCTGAAGGACGCTGTGCCGACAGTGCGCGGCCTGCTCGAGCACGACCGGCCGTGCGTGCGGATCGCCGCGCTGTCGGCGCTCGACGGCCTCGGCGCCTGGACCGCGTCCGAGGTGCGCCGCTTCGTGCATGACATCGATCCGGGCGTGCGCGCCTTCGCCTGGCAGCGCGCGGGCGCGGCGCTCGCGCGGCACGACAACCGCGTCTGGATCAAGGTCGAGCAGCTGACGGCTGCGGACCCGGCCAACGTGCGCTGGCACGCTGCGCTCGCCCTCGGCGACGCGCTGCGCCACGAGGACCTCGACGAAGCGCGCGTCGCGCCGCGCGCGATGCAGAGGCTCGCGCGATTCTTGCAGGAGACGCCCAAGGACAGCGTATTGGTCGCGTGCGTCGCGGTCGCCGCGCACCCCGGCCTCGCTGGGCTGCTCGAGGTGCTGGCGGCAGACGCCGACGTCGCCGGAACCGAGGGCCTGCAGCGGGTCGTCACCGAGCTCGCGCGTCGCGCGGTGCGCAGCGGCGACGCGGCCGCCCAGGTCGAGATCCTGAACGTCGCGGCCGGCGCCGAGAGCGACGCGGTCTGCCGCGCGGTGCTGCGCGGCGCGGTGGCGGCGCTGCCCAAGGGCGCGCGTCGCGTCGGCTGGCTCGACCTCGGCGCAGCGCCGGCGCAGCTGACGGAGCTGAGCAAGCACGCCGACCGCGAGGTCCGCGCCCGCGCGCAGGTCCTGCTCGGCGCGGTGCGCGTCGGCGGCGAGGCGGTGCCGGGAGCCGTGACGAGCCTGACGCCGGCCGAGAAGGCCCTGGTGCAGAAGGGCGAGGTCGTGTTCCGCGGCGCGTGCGCGGCCTGCCACCAGCTGGACGGCCGCGGCCAGCGCGGCCTCGCGCCGCCGCTGCGCAACTCCGAGTGGGTCACGGGGCCCGGCGAGCGGCTCGC
>JBERSB010000569.1:0-6454 GCA_041236755.1 Luminiphilus sp.
CGCGACCTCGCCGCGCACGGTGCGGGCCACGCCCGGCGCCCCGAACGTGAACTGCGCGCGCCCGGGCGGCGCGTCGACGAACATCGCGACGCCGTCGGCGCGCAGGTCGACGTCGGCGACCGTGAGCGTGACCGGCTCCGCGCCGCTCAGGTCGACGAACGACACCTCGCCGCCCGACCACGACAGCGCGCCGACGCGCACGCGGGGCAGCGCGGCGTCGGCTCCGGTACCACCTTCGACGGGCGGCCCCGGCAGCAGCCGGAGCCCGGCAGCCGACAGCGCGCCGTCGGACGTCCTGGTCACGCGCACGTTTGGTCCGACGATCTGGATGCCGCCGACGGCGAGGCCGTCGTCGTTCGCGCGCAGGTCGCGGACCGCGAGCTGCGGCAGCTCGAGCGCGTCGCCGTCCGGGCCGCGCAGGCGGAGCCGCGCGACCGAGACGGTCGTCGCCGCGCCGAACTCTGCGTCGACTTCGCCGTCGAGGTCGACGCCGCCGGCTGCGATCGAGAGCCCTATGGTGCGCAGGCTTCGCGCCAGCCGGTCGCCGGTGAGGCCGCGTACCTCGAGCGAGCCGCCGAGCGTCGTGTGGTCTCCGTGCAGACCCAGGCGTCCTCCGGTGATCGCCAGCGCGTCGACGAGGCCTTCGGCAGACACATGCAGATCCAGCGGCGTCACCAGGCCTCGTGCGTCGGTCTCACTTGGCCCGAACCGTGCCTGCACGGAGCCGCCTTCGGCGCCGTCGAGCAGGACCTCGAGGTCGGCTCGCCCCTCGATCCGTGGCGTGCGCTGGGCGTCCGCAGGCGCGCGCAGCGCCAGCTCGCCGCGCAGCCGCGCGTCCACCACGTCGGCGCCGTCGAGGAGATCGCGCGCGCTCTGGTGCAGCTGGAAGCCTGCCGGTCGCACGCCGCGCACGTTCAGGTCGAACCTTGCCTTCGCGTCGCGCGACCCCGCGCGGACGTCTGCGCGCAGCTGCAGGTCGTCGCAGAGGTGCGGCGCGCGCAGGCGGAGGAGCGCGGTCGCGTCGCTGTCGCCGGCGCCCAGGTCGGCCAGGTCCAGGTCGATCGTGAACGAGCGGGCGATCGCAGGTTCCGAGGTGTGGTCCACGTAGTCGAGCTGGACGCCGTGCAGCCGCGCGGAGTCCACGCGCACGGGCAGGTCGAAGCGGAGCGGCGCCTGTTCTTCCGCTTCGACTGGCAGCGCGACGTCGCCCTGCTGCCAGCTCGCGGGGAGCCGGAGCGCGCCGTCGGCGCCGCGGTGCAGCGTGACCTGAGCACCCGCGATGCCGGCGTCGACGACGCGCACGGTTCCGCGCAGCAGCTCGCGGGTCGAGACGTCGAGCGTCAGGTCCTGGGCTTCGAGCAGCGCGGGCGCGCCGTCGTGCTCCGCGTCCCGGATCACGAGGTCCTCGACGTGCAGCGAGAGGTGCGTCAGGCTCAGCGACGCGCTGCGCCAGGACACTGTGAGGCCGACCAGGCCCGCGCCGAAGTTGCAGAGGGGCAAGAGCAAGAACCACAGCAGCAGCCGCGCCAGGATCGCGCCCAGCAGCGCGCGCCGCAGCCAGCGCCACCTACGCCGCGGCGGTCGCCGCGTCGGAGCGGTCGCGGTGGCCGCTTCGCTGCGCTGTGTGGCGGCGTCGCCGCTCACCGCTCGCCCTCCAGCGCCTGCAGCAAGCGCCGAACGACGCGCCGGCGCCCGCTGCGGTCCATCATCACTTCGTAGCCGTCGGGAGCGCTGCCCCGCGCCGCCAGGAAGCGCAGCGCGGCGGCGCGGTCCGACGCGCGGTGGTCGTCGAGCGCGTGAATGTTGGCCTCGCGCAGCCCGCGCGTGAACGCGTCGCCGTCGCCGCTCGTCTCGAGCAGCAGGCGCAGCGTGGCCGTGTCCGACGAAGCCGCGCCGAGGTTCCTGCTGGCGGCTGCACGCATCGCCGGGGTCAGATCGTCGCGCTCCATGCGCGGTAGGAGCGCCTGCCAGAGCGCGCGCTCGAGCGCCCAGCTTACGCCCGGCGAGTCGGCGTCGGTGGCGGTCATGGGCGGCGTCACAGCCGCCAGCGCGGGCTCGTCGGCGACGAGCAGCATGTCGGTGGCGCGCTGCAGCTGGAGCGGCGCGACCAGGGCCAGCAGCGCCGGGCGGCGGTTGCGGGCGCCGACGGCCGCGCCTGCGAGCGCCCAGGCCTGCGCGCGTGGGCTCGGCAGCACGGCAGGCGGTCTTCCGGCGGCGGCAGCCGCGGCCCTGGCTGCTGCCACGCGCGCCTCGTTCGCGTCTGCGACCGAGGTGATCGCGACCAGCAGGCCGCCGGGCGCGAGCGCTTCGACGGGCACGAACAGCGCCGCAGCGCCGCCCGTGCGCATGGCGTCGTCGATCAGGACGGCCTCGCGGCTGCCGTCCGCGTCGGCCGTGATCTCGAGCAGGACCCGCAGCGGCTCGCCCGCCTCCGTGGAAGGCTCGAGACGCATCCCCGGTAGCGGCGGCGAAGCCGGTTCCAGGACGGTAACCAGGCCGGGCGCGAGCACCGCGCTCGCCGTCGCCACCACCTGCGTCGTCATCGGGTCGTCGAGGCCGCCTCGCTCGAACAGCTCCAGGTCCGACGCCGACAGCCACCGGCTCCCGATCGGCAGCAGGGTCCTGCCGCGGAACGGCTCGCCGCGGTCTGCGAGGATCGCAGACGCGGCCTGGGAGACGGCGAGGCCGCGCGGCTCGGTGCGGGTGGCGAACCAGCGGAGCCGCAGCTCTTTGCCGGCACCTCCGGGCGCCGAAGTTGCGCTCGCGGCGTAGCGGACCGACGGCTCAGGCGTCGGCCAGTCGATCGGCTCCGGGCCGCTCGCGCAGCTCGCTGCGGCGAGCACCGCGAGGGTGTGGAGAGTCTTGCACGGGCGGGCCGGTCGCACCGGAGCAACCTATGCCAGCGCGGCGCCGCTGCAACGGGACTGTGCAGGTGTTTCTGGCATAGCCGGTGGTTACCGTGCTGGCGCCGTCCAAGTCGCAGTCGTCGCCCGCTTTTTTTCAGGAGGTATCCGTGTCGTCAGCAGCGCGAGTCGCCGCCATCCAGTTGATCGCCCGCAAGTCGCCTTTGGCCCTCGAGGCGGACACGTCGAACGTGCCCGAGATGTTCGGCGTGAACGTGTTCGGACTCGAGCAGATGCGCGAGCGTCTGCCCAAGCAGGCCTACCGGTCGCTGCAGTCCTGCATGGAGCGCGGCGAAGAGCTCGATCCGCAGCTGGCCGACCTCGTCGCGAACGAGATGAAGGTGTGGGCCGTCGAACACGGCGCGACGCACTTCACGCACTGGTTCCAGCCCATGACGGGTGCGACGGCGGAGAAGCACGACAGCTTCGTCGACGTCGACTACGGCACGGGCGGCGTGCTGATGGACTTCAGCGGCAAGGCGCTGATCAAGGGCGAGCCCGACGCGAGCTCGTTTCCGAGCGGCGGCCTGCGCGCGACCTTCGAGGCGCGCGGCTACACCGCCTGGGACCCGACCTCGCCGGCCTTCATCCGTGAGACGACCAGCGGCGCGACGCTGTGCATCCCGACCGCGTTCTGCTCTTGGACCGGCGAAGCGCTCGACGAGAAGACCCCGCTGCTGCGTAGCGCCGAGGCGCTCAACAACGCGGCCTTGAAGGTGCTGCGCGCGCTGGGCGACGACCGCGTCGGCCACGTCTATCCGACGCTCGGGTGCGAGCAGGAGTACTTCCTGGTCGACCGCGACCTCTACGTGCTGCGGCCCGACCTGGTCGCGACCGGTCGCACCCTCTTCGGCGCCAAGCCGCCCAAGGGCCAGGAGCTCGAAGACCACTACTTCGGCTCGATCCCGCGGCGCGTGCTGTCGTTCATGCAGGACGCCGAGCAGGAGCTGTGGAAGCTCGGCGTGCCGGTCAAGACGCGCCACAACGAGGTCGCGCCGTCGCAGTACGAGCTGGCGCCGATCTTCGAGCGCACGACCGTGGCCTCGGACCACAACATGCTCACGATGGAGGTGCTCAAGCAGGTTGCCCAGCGGCACGGCTTCCACTGCAGCCTCCACGAGAAGCCCTACGCCGGCATCAACGGCAGCGGCAAGCACAACAACTGGTCGATGTCGACGGACACCGGCGAGAACCTGCTCGAGCCCGGCAACAGCCCCGAGCTGAACATGCGGTTCGTCGTGATGCTGGCGGCGGTGCTGCGGTCCGTCGACCTCTACGCGGACATCCTGCGCGCGTCGATCGGCACGGCGGGCAACGACCACCGCCTCGGCGCCAACGAAGCGCCGCCGGCGATCCTGTCGATCTACCTGGGCGAACAGCTGACGGAGGTCATGGAGGGCCTGATCAGCGGCACCGGCGGCGAGAGCCGCAAGGGCGGCACGATGCAGCTGGGCGTGACGTCGATGCCCGCGCTGCCACGCGACGCGACCGACCGCAACCGCACCTCGCCGTTCGCGTTCACGGGCAACAAGTTCGAGTTCCGCGCCGTCGGCTCGAGCCAGTCCCCGAGCAAGCCGATGATCGTGCTCAACACGATCGTCGCGGACTCGCTGGAGCACATCGCCGACGAGATCGGCAAGCGCGCCGGTCAGGGGCTCGAGGCCGCGGTCAACGACGTCGTCGTGGAGATCTTCAAGGCGCACCAGCGGGTGGTGTTCAACGGCAACGGCTACTCCGAGGAGTGGCACCAAGAGGCCGAGCAGCGCGGGCTGCCCAACGTCCCGAACGCCGTCGACGCGCTCACCAGCTTCGGCGCCGACAAGAACGTGCAGCTGTTCGACCGCCTCGGCGTGCTGTCGCCCAAGGAGAGCGAGAGCCGCATGAACATCCAGCTCGAGGCCTACGCCAAGGCGATCGCGATCGAGGGGCAGAGCGCGCTCTCGATCGCGCGCACGATGATCCTGCCCGCCGCGCAGAAGACGCAGCGCGACGTCGCCGACAGCCTGTCCTCGGCCAAGATCCACGGCCTCGCGATCGAGAAGCAGTCCGAGCGGCTCAAGGACATGACGATGCGCATCGAGGCCTTCGTGCAGTGCATCGAGGAGCTCTCTACGGTGTTCGACGCGTGCGAGAACCACGAGGGCTCGGAGCTCGAGCACGCGCGCGCGTATCGCGACGGCGTCATCCCGGCGATGAACCGCCTGCGCGAGCAGGCCGACCAGCTCGAGACGATGACCGACGACGCCTACTGGCCGCTGCCGAAGTACCGCGAGCTGCTGTTCCTGCACTAGCGGCGGCGGCCGGCGCGCGGCGAGCGGCCGCGCGCGGTCAGTTGGCGCGCTGCAGCTGCAGCAGCGGCAGCACGATGGCGATCACGATGCCGGCGACGACCGCGGCCAGCAGCACGATGATCACCGGCTCCAGCACGCTCGTCAGCTTGGAGGTCGCGAGGTCGACCTCCTCGTCGTAGGTCCCGCTGATCCGCTCCAGCATCTCCTCGAGGTTGCCGGCCTGCTCGCCGACGCCGACCATGTAGCTGATCGTCGGCGGGAACGCGCCCGACATCTTCATCGGAGTCGCGATGTCAGTACCTTCGACGACGCGGTCGTGCACCGTCTGCAGCGCGTTCTGCAGGACCTTGTTCTCGAGCACGTTCTTGGTGATCGAGATCGCCTGCAGCGCCGGCACGCCCGAGCGGAGCAGGGTCGCGAGCGTGATCGAGAAGCGGGCCATCGCCTGCTTGCGCGCGAGGTCGCCGAACACCGGCAGCCTGAGCTTGAACCGGTCCCAGGTCAGGCGGCCGTTGTCGCTGTTGACGAAGGTCTGGAACGCGACCACGACCAGCAGCGCGCCGATCATGACGAACAGCCAGTAGTCGACGAGGAAGTCCGAGCAGGCGACCAGGATCTGGGTGGGTAGCGGCAGGTCCTGGCCGCGACCCTTGATCAGCTGGGTGACGCGCGGCACCACCGCCGTCATCAGGATCGCGACGACGATGACGCCGACGATCATCATGATCATCGGGTAGATCATCGCAGCGCCGACCTTGTTCTTCAGGCGGGTCTGGGCCTGCAGGAACTGGGCGAGGCGCACGAGCACCTGGTCGAGGGCGCCGGACGACTCGCCGGCGCGCACCATGTTGCTGTAGAGCTCGGTGAAGTAGGCGGGGTGCTGCAGCACCGCGTCGCCCAGCGGCATGCCCTGCGTGACCTTCTCGCGGATGTCGCGAAACACGCTCTCGATCTTCTTGTCGGGCGCCTGCTCGATGATCATGCGCAGCGCCTCGGCGAGCGGGATACCGGCCTGCAGCAGCGACGCCATCTGCCGCGTGACGGCTGCGATCTGCTCGGTGCGGGCCTTGTTGGGGGCCTCGACGCCGGTGACGCCCTTGATCGCGACCGCCGCCTTCTTCTTGCGCCGCGACTCCGAGATGTCGGTGACGAACAGCGCGTCCTTCTTCAGCTTCAGGCGGGCGTCGCGCGGCGTGTCCGCGTCGATGATGCCCTTCTTGACCCGGTTGTCGCGGTCGATCTTCGAATACAAGGCGATCG
>JBERSB010000570.1:0-2308 GCA_041236755.1 Luminiphilus sp.
CTCGACGAAGGCTGCGTGCTCGACGTGCCGGTCGAGCGCCTGCATCAGCTCGAGGTGTCGAGCGACAAGCTGGTCTGGCTCACCGAGCTGACGCCGAAGGTCGAGCAGACGCCCGCCTTCGACCGCACTTGGCCTTGGCACAACAACCGCTCCGTCGCCGGCCCCGGCTTCCGGCTCGCCGGGGAGACCTACGAGCGCGGGATCGGGATGGTGCCGCGCACCCGGCTCACCTACGCGCTCGACGGCCGCTTCGACGTGTTCGAGGCCGTGATCGGCGTCGACGACCGCGGCGGCCCGGCCGCGCACGCCGTGTTCCGCGTGCACGTCGACGGCGAGCAGAAGTTCGAGTCCGAGCCGATGGTGCGCGGACAGAAGCCCGCTCCGGTGCGCGTCGCGCTCGCCGAGGCGAAGACGCTGACCATCGAGGTCGACTTCGGCAAGAACTACGACCTCGGCGACTTCTGCGCGTTCGTCGACGCGCGCGTCGTGCAGCAATAGCCCCGACGAACAAGACCAGCTGACATGATGTTGCTCGCAGCGCTCGCAACCTGCGCGATGCAGGACCCGACGGCCGCGGTCGCCGCGAGCCAGGCGCGCCGCGTGCAGGTCATCGACCGCTGCTCGCGGGCGGTCTGCTCGGTGATGTCCATGGACGCGCCGGGCGGCGGCAGCGGCGTCATCATCGACCCCGCCGGCTTCCTGCTGACCAACTTCCACGTCGTCGGCAAGCCGGACAAGGACTACGAGCACCCCGCGCCGCCGACGCCTGGCGCCGAGCAGCTCGCAGAACTGCGCGCTGCTGCGACCGTGGCCGGCGAGGACTGGGACGAGGCTGCGGCGACCGCGCGCTGGCAGGACGACTGGCGCCGTGAGCACCTCCCGTCGGGCTCCTCGCACTACAAGAACAAGAAGATCGGTCTGCCCGACGGCCGCCTCTACGAAGGCGTGGTGCTCGGCATCGACCCGGGCAGCGACCTCGCCGTGATCCGGCTGCTGCCGAAGGAGGACGGCCAGACCTGGCCCTACTGCGAACTGGGCGACAGCGACGACGTGCTCGTCGGCGAGACCGTGTTCGCGATGGGCAACCCGTTCCTGCTCGCGACCGACTTCACGCCCACGGTGACCTTCGGGATCGTCTCGGGCACGCACCGCTACCAGGAGGGCCAGGGCAACCGGATGCTGGTCTACCCGGACTGCATCCAGGTCGACGCGCCGGTCAACCCGGGCAACTCCGGCGGCCCCTTGTTCAACGAGCAGGGCCAGGTGATCGGCATCAACGGCCGCATCTCGATCGGCGACCGCGGCCGCGTCAACGTCGGCGTCGGCTTCGCGATAGCGTCGAACCAGATCCGCAACGTCCTCGGCGACCTCGTCGCGGGCCGCCACGCAGAGCACGGCACGCTCGACATGAGCGCGTGGTTCATGACCTCGCGCGAGGGCAAGGAGCACAAGCGCGGCGTGTTCGTGCAGCAGATGTTCCAGGACTCGGTGACCGCGGCGGCTGGCGTCGGGCTGGGCGACGAGATCACGCGCTTCAACGGCGTCGATGTGCGCTCCGCCAACCAGCTCGCGACGATGGTCGGCGTGCTGCCGGCGGGGACCTGGGTGACGCTCTGCCATCGGCCGCTGCGCGAAGGCGGCGGCTTCGGCGACGAGCGCGAGGTCGCCGTCCAGTTGACCAAGCTCGACACGGGCTCGAGCAGGGACGGTAGCGGCGACGACGCGCGGCTCGGCAGCCGCGTTGATCGGCGCATCGCGAGCGAGCGGCTCGTCGAGGCATGGGCTGCGCGCCCCGCGCCCGCGGAGGAGCGACCCGTCGTCAAGTGGTCGCGGCGCGGCCCGGACGGCGACGAGTGCAAGCTCACGGCGTTCGGCGACCGCGTGGTCCTCGAAGTCGCCGGCGTGACCTACGCGCGCATCGGCGACGGCGACGCCGTTGTGTTCGTTCCGCGCGACGGGGAAGGTCTCAGCACGGTCGAGATGACCGTCGACGAGCGCGAGGCGATGCGCCGCGAGCTCGCCGCGAACCCGATGCTCTGGCGCAGGAGCGAGCTGCCCGCGCGCATGAAGGGCGCGCTGCTGCTCGGCGGCGCGAACGTGCTCGGCCTGCCCGCCTACCGCTTCTCGATCCCTGGCAAGGGCGACTGCGAGGCGTGGTTCCTGCTCGACGGGACCCCGGCGGGCTATGCGTATCGCGATCCGATGCGCAAGGCGCACGTCGCCTACCACGTGCGCGGCGAGCAGCTGCGCGTCGTCGTCGACGGTGCGCTCGAGCCCGGCTGGACGGCCGGCGCGCGGGAGTTCGGCG
>JBERSB010000571.1:0-3441 GCA_041236755.1 Luminiphilus sp.
TGTCGAGCACGAACCACAGCGGCGCGCCCTCGACGACGACCGGCACGAGGCAGCGGCCGTCTGCGCGCACGCACTGGACCGACCGGTCGACCGGCAAGCCCTCGGGCAGCGACAGGATCACGCCGCCACGCGCCGGGTCGATCGTGAGCCGACACGCAGAGACCAGGTCGAGGCCGAGCACGCCGCGCGGCACGCGCTCGGGGCCGCCCTGCAGGTCCCGCATCTGCAGCGCGCGGTCGGCGACGACGAGCACTGGCACGGCGCCGATCTCGACGTTGCCGATGCGGAAGCGCGACAGCAGCCCGACCTCGATGGGCAGGCGCCGTCCGGTGCCGTCCAGGCCTTCGCCCGCGCGCTGGAGGCTGCGTACGCCGAGCTCTTCGGCGAACGTCTTGCCGACGGTCGTCATCGACGTGCCGGTGTCGATCGCGAACGGCCGCAGCAACTCCCGCGTGCCGCAGATGAACTCGGGCACTTGCTCGGGGAGCAGCGGCTGCTCCGTGATCAACGGACCGGAGAACCGGCGGACGAACGGCAGCGCCGCCGCGATCACGGAGAACGCGCGCCGCCGCGTCGCCTGCTCTCCGACCGCGCCCGCCAAGAGCGGCGTCGAGCTCTCGCCCCAGCGCCCCGCCTGGAAGAGCAGGTCGCCGAGCTGGCCGCGCAGCGTCGCGACGAGCTCCTCGTCCCCGTCAGCGCGGGCCAGGCGGATGGCCGACATGCGGTCGCTGATCGCGGCCTCGTCGCGCCACGTCAGCTCCGCGAGCAGGGCGCTCCACTGGGCTGCGCGCGTGTTCTTCGGCGCGCGCGCGCGCGCCGTGTCCACGAGCTCCTGCGCCTCGTCGAGACGACCTGCACGCAGCGCGTTGGAGGCGCGCACGAGCTGCTCTTCGACCTGATACGTCTGCCTCGGGCCGGCGCACGCGACCAGCGTCAGCACGAGGAGCAGCCGCGCGCTCCCGGCGCCCATCAGTTGGTCGTCACCTGGATCGTACGGCTGGTCACCTGCCGCACGCCGGCCTCGATGATGTCGATCGACTGCGCGTAGGCGACGGCGTCCCCGAACACGTCGGGCGACTGGATGTCGAAGGCGCCGAACCACGCGGTCACCGTGAGGTCGTAGGTGCGACCGGCGACGAGCGGCGTCACGGCCTCGACCGGCAGGGTGACGAACGCGAACTCCTGCTGGTCGGGGCGCACCAGCACTTCCCACAGCAGGGTCTCGCCGGCGTCGTCTGCGCGCAGCTCTATCGAGCCGCCGATGCAGCCGGCGGGCAGCTCGAAGCGCACGTCGAAGCCGGCCGCAGGCACGATCGCACCCGCCGCGGGCTCCGTCAGGGTCGGGAACGGCTGGAACCCGAAGCCCGCGGTCGACTCCGCCTCCAGCTGCACCACCGCGTGGTGCGAGGTGGTCACGCCGCCGGACTCCACCTCTCCGGAGACGAACGCGAGCCACGCAGCGCCGGTGTCGAGCGGCGGCAGAGCGAGCACGAGGTCGTCGCCTGCAACTGTCAGCGAGCCGTCGACGCGGCGCGCCACGTCGACCACGCCCGCGGCTTCTACAACCTGGCCGACCGAGAGCTGCAGCGTGCCGGGGTCGACCTCCGCCGGCGCGTCGACGAACGCGCCCGTCAGCGTGAACGGCGTGACCCCCTGCAGCGCGACCGACGAGCCGAGCGGCCGCTCGGCGCCTTCGACGACGTCCTCGATGCCGGCGAGCACCGCCGCCTTCTGCAGCGTGTCCACCCCGCTCTCGGAGGTTAACTCGATCAGCGCGAGGTTGCCGCCTGCCGGCGGCAGGCCCACCCGGAACCGGTCCTTCTCGACTGCGAAGTCGACGTCGATCGGCAGCGAAGACATCAACGGCCGCCCCTGGACGACGGCGTCCCACAGCTGCTGGAGCGTCAGTCGACGCGTCGCGCGCGCAGCGTGCGACGCCGAAGGATCGACCTCCGTGACCTCGCCGGCGACCAAGCCGAACCGGTCGAACCGCCCGAGCGGCCGGCGGAGCACGCGGAGCATCGGGAACTCGAGGTGGTCGGAGCTGGGACGCTCGTAGCTGAAGCCGTGCGTGATCGTCACGCCGTCGCGCTCGGTCGTCATAGTCGCGGTCGCGCGGTCGCTGAACCGCCGGTCCGCGAACACCTGCCCGCTCTCGCGCGTATCGCCGACCCAGCCCTGGTCGGGCGTGTCGCCCTGCACGACACCGGCAAACTCGATCGGGCCGCCGCCGACGCGGTCGCAGACGTACGCGCGCGTGTTGCGCGTCCCCTCGAACCAGGGGCGGTTGAACAAGAACTGGTAGCTGTCGAGCCAGCGCTGGCCTTCGCCCAACACCGCGACCTGCTGGCCGTAGAACGACTCGTTCTCGCTGCGGCGCCGCGCCTCCTGGAACCCGTAGAAGCCCGCGGGCACGTCCTCGAAGGTCACCTGTCCGCCGGCGTCGCTGACGGTCAGCAGCGACACGGCGCCCCGGAGCGAGCTGAACCGCGCCGGCTCGAAGGCGTCTGCCCGCGCGCGCACGACCTGCTGCACGCGGACGTTGCCGGCGCGCACGGTGTCGAGCACGAGGTCTCCCAGGTCGAGCGGGGCAGCGCTGTAGTCCGCTGTCGCGGTGGCTACCACCGGCAGCCAGGTGCCGCCGGCGTAGAGCTCCACGACCGCGTTGCGGGGGAGTCCGTCGCCGAGCTCCGCGGGCACGCCGTCGACGAAGAAGGTGCCGTCGCCGGCTGTAACGGTGTGCAGGTGGTCGATCCGGACCATCGTCTCGAACACCGGATCGCCGTCCACGTCCACGACCCTGCCCGAGACCGCGCGCGCGTCGACCTCGACGCCGAACGCATAGAGACCGCCGCGCGTGATCGCGCCCAGGACCTGCAGCTGTTCACCGTTCTTCGTCGCCGGGAACGCAGCGGCCCACTCGCCCGTCTCCGTGTCCAAGCGGAAGAGCTGCGCGCCCGGGGTCGTGACCTCGAGCTCGTCCGGCACGCGCAGGTCGACACCCGGCGAGAACGTGACGTCGTCTGGCCCGACGTAGTAGCCGTGGCTGAACAACCGCGCGCCGACGCTCGGCTGTGGCAGGTCTCCAGGGAGGTGCTGCGGCGCCAGCGTGCCGAGCGCGATGCGCGCGGAGGTCTCGCCGTCGCGGAGCACCGCCGTGCCGTCGGCGACGGTCAGCGCCGCCGTCTCGGCGCCGCCTGGCAGCGACACGGACGCCGTCAGCGTGGTGCGCGCCGTCTGCACGCCGGTCGCGACCACAGCCGCGGCGGAATCGGGCTGGTCGGGCGCGTGCAGCGCCATCGGCAGGTCCGGGCCGACCACGTCGCGCGCCACGCGGTAGCGGCCCAACCGGTCGCCGTCCGACGCGCTGCCGAAGAACGGATCCACCTCGAACAGGACGCGGCCGCGCGGCGCGGCCAGGAGGTCCCCGCGGCCGTTGCG
>JBERSB010000572.1:0-5143 GCA_041236755.1 Luminiphilus sp.
GCAACTTCATCAAGGACGTGCGCGACGACCTCGGCGCTGCCGAGCTGCCGTTCGCGATCGGGATCATGGGGCAGAACGGCGCGTCCGCGTCCAAGGGTGCCATGCTCGCGATCCAGAAGGCGCAGGCTGCGGTCACGGACATGCCGAACGTCGCGGCCGTCGCGACCGACGCGCTCGAGGACGAGGCGGCTGCCAAGCTCTACCCCGAGTGGAAGCAGCGCTTCGAGGAGTGGGAGCGGACCGGGTCCGACCACCGCTACCACTACCTCGGCAGCGCGATCTGGTTCTCGCGGATCGGCTTCGCGCTCGCGGACGCGCTCGCGGACGCCGGCGCCCGCTAGCGGGCCGCTGCGCCGCTAGGGCGCCGGGCGCGCGTCGTGCGGCAGCGAGCCGCGGGGGCCGCGGAGATAGCCGTAGGGCGTGACGGTCAAGAGGTTGCTGACCCGCGACGTGTAGACGTCTGCGTGGCCCTCGATCTGCCGCGCGAGGCGGCTCTTGTCGATGCCGGCGCGCATCGCCGGGCCCCAGCGAGCGTGCCCGAGCTGGCTCGACGCGTGCGCGATCGGCGAGATCTCCTTGTCCAGCGCCTCGAGCTGCTCGCGCAGCTCCCGGAGCCGCGACTGCAGCGCGTCCTGCTCCTGGGGCAGCCCGGGCGGCGGCGCGTCGCCGTGCTCGAGCCGCAGCTGCGCGAGCCGCAGCGCGGCCTGCTCTTCGTCCATGGCGACCTTACGGCGCATCATGGCGGTCAGCTGCAGCTGCTCGGGCCCGAACAGCTGCTCGGCGAGGACCTCGTCCTCGAGCTCTCGCAGCACGAGCGCCGTGCGCCAGCGGCGGATCCGGCTCGAGACGTGCACGTCGGCGTAGACGTGGTCTCCGACGTACAGGATCTCGCTGCCGTCCATGCCGAGGTGCTTCTGGACGGCTTCGGCGTCGCCGCCGCGGTAGACGACGCCGCGCCGCAGCGGCCCCTGCAGCGGACGCTCGGCGCCGTCGTCGCCGTAGACCTCGAAGAAAGGCGCGCTCCGCTCGAAGAACGCGGGCTTCTTGGCCTCGACGATCACGAGGTCGAACAGGTCCCGCCAGCTCTGACCCTGGAGGCGATCGTCGAACAGGTAGCCCATCATGGGCCGCGTGTAGTGCCACTCGCTGTTGGTCGCCAGGAACAGCTGCTTGCCGGCGCGCTTGAGGTCGAGCAGCGTCTGCGGCAGGTCCGGGTCTAGGTCGACGAAGCGCTCGGGCGTCGCGATGATGTCGGCCTTGAGCTGCCCCTCGAGGTGCGCCGCGTTGATGTTGTCGTTGACGACGCGGTAGAGCTCGCGATAGCTCGGGTCTCCCTCGATGCGCCCTTCGTCGAGCAGCTCGACCAGCTGCCCGTAGAGGCAGGCCTCCGAGAGCGAGAACAAGGTGTTGAGGAACACCCAGCGCGGCTCGCCCAGGTCGACCCACACTTCGCTGTAGGCCTTGCGCTGCCGGTCGTGCGCCAGCATCGCGGTGCCGTGCGCCGCCTGGGTCACGTAGCCGAACCGGTTCGCCTTGACGATGTTGCCTTCGTCGAGGTCGACGATCAGCCCGCGCGCGAACAGCGTCGCGTCGAACTCCAGGTGCTCGACGGGGAGCCCGAGGTCCAGCAGCTTGCGCCGCACGTGCTCGTAGGCCCGCGCCTCCCACGCGACGACGTCGTAGTGGACCAGCGTGTAGTCCATGTCGAAGCCGACGGCGTGCACCGAGCGCATGTTGAGCGTGCGGTTGCAGAACACGCGCCGCTCCGCAGGCGGAGACCAGGCGGCTTCGTTGTCGGGCATGCCCTCTTTTAGCAGCGCAGGGGGGTGGCGCCACGGCTCCGTTGCCACCGGGGCCGCCGTCGGAGAGCGGGGAACCCGGCGGTCGGGTAGAATGTAGGGCCCGCCATGCCCCGCACCTGCCGCCACCTCGCCTCTGCGCTCGCCCTTGCCGTAGCCTGCCTCTTCGGTCTGGCCGGCTGCGGCGCCGGGCTGATCACCGGCGTCGCCTCGAGCAGCAGCGGCGGCAGCCAGTCGGGCGGGGCGCGGGCGCCCGAGCTGAGCCTGATCACGCCGGTGCTGCCGCTGGTGCCGCAGGCGGGGCGGACCGCGCGCCTGCTGGTCTCGGACGCGGACCTGTCGATGGACGCCGCGGTGCAGGTCGACCTCGTCGCCGAGGGCGTGACCATGCGGCAGCCGATCGCGTCGGTCGACGCGCAGAACGGCGCGACGACGATCACGGTCGAACTCGAAACGGCAGCGCTGCTGACCCAGATCGACCCGACCGCGGCCGACGTCTCGGCGCAGTTCGTCGTCAGCGCCACGGGCGGTCCTGTCGCGGACCCCGTGGGCGCGCTGCTGGTGCGTCAGCCGACGCTGCAGCTGGTGACGCCGGCCGCTTCGTCCGAGCTGCGCCTGTCGCCGCTGGGTGACTACGTCACGATGACCGTCGACGGCCTGCTGGCGACGGACCCGTCCGAGGTCGAGGTGGTGGTCTCGACGCGCGACCCGCAGGCCAGCGTCGCGGGCGAACGCATCGTGCGGTTCGCGACCGACGTGAGCTTCGCGCCGTCGGTCAACGGGCTGCCGACCGTCACGGCGCTGTTGCCCGGCAACGACTTCCCTGACGAGGTGGAGCTGCAGGTCCGTGACCAGGTCGCGGGCGTGTCCACGATCGCCGGCAACGCGATCTACGGACCCAGGATCGAGTTCGCGCTGCCCGCGCAGGGGCCGACCACCGGCGGCAGCCTCGTGACGCTCATCGGCACGGCGCTGGTCCCCTACGACTTCTCGACCACGCCGGCACAGCTAGACTTCGAAGGGGTCTCGTTGTGCTTCATGAAGGGCGGGCGCATGACCGAGCTGGAGCCGCAGGACTTCCGCGCCGCGGAGTCCGGATCGGACCGCCTGGTGTTCATCATGCCGCCGTCGCCCGACGGCCGGCCGGGCCGCGTCACCATCAAGCTGCGGATCGACGGCGTGCGGCCCGGCGGCGCGCCGTTCGTGGCGAACTTCGACGCCGATCAGGAGTTCCTGTTCGCCAACCCGGACCCGTTCTTCGGGCCTCGCGGGGCGGTGCTCGACCGCACGCCCGTCGCCGTCGCGCCGATCCAGCTCGACAACGCGCCTGCCAAGGACGCGGCGCCCGACTTCGCGATCCTGACCGAGCAGGGCGGGGTCGCCTTCGTGCAGATCCTCCTGGCGCTGCAGAACGGGATGTTCCAGCCGTTCGCGACGCCGCGTCAGGTCGGCGACCACCAGCTGGCCCTGCAGCGCAACCCGAAGGACCTGCTCGTCGGCGACTTCAACCACGACAACATCCCGGACCTGTTCGTCGTCAACGAAGGCATCGGCGACGCCGAGCACCTCGTGATCTGCGGCCAGGCGCGGCCGGACCCACCGCTCGGATCGGTGCTCGCGATCCCTGCGCAGAGCGGCTCGACGAGCGGCCGCGCCGCCGACTTCGACGGGGACGGGTTCCTCGACGTTCTGCTGGTTCCCGGCCCCAACGCGCCCGCGGGTGCGTTGCCGCAGGTCTTGTTCTCCACGGGGGCGTCGACCGCGCCGCTGTTCGCTCCACCAGTCGATCTGCAGGTCCGCGCCTTCGACTACGAGGCCTACGAGGTCGCCGACCTGGACGGTGACATGCTGCTCGACGTCGCGCTGTGCAGCGGCGCCGAGATGAAGCTTGACGTCGCGTTCGGGATGGCCGGGAGGGGGTTCACGCCAGGCGCTCAGAGCAACCTCGTGATCCCGGGCTACTCGCCGTCGGTGGACTCTCCCGCCGTCGGGTTGCACTCCTGCCGCAACGGGGCGCGTCCGTCGCTCGGGCTCGTGCTCTCGGGCATGACGGCGCAGTCCGCGACGCGTCCGACGGTCGCCGTGCTGCCGCAGGCGCTGGTCGGCGGAACGTGGAGCTTCGACTCGCCCGCTCCGCAGGAGGTCTACGTCCCGCCGGTCGAGCCGATCGGACGTTCGCTCGCGGCCGACCTCGACAGTGTGGCGACGTTCGGCTCGGGCCAGATCGAGTTGGTCCTCGCGATCCGCGGCGAGCCGACCTCGGTCGCGCTCGGGCTCGTGCAGTTCGACGGGGTCAGGTTCGTCCCGCTGCTCGGCTCGATCGTCGGCGGCACCGCGTTGCTCGCGGAGGCGCCTGTGCAGATCACGGACCTGGTGTTCGACGTGGCCTTCCCTGCTGCCGGCGTGAGCCAGCCGCAGAAGGACGCCGTCTTCCTGGTCCACGAGGTGGACGTGGACGGGGTCCGTGAACGGCGGCTCTCGACGCGGCTCGTGGACGTGCCGCAGCCCAACGCGCCGATCCTCCTGCCGCCGGACGGCGGCGCGAGCCTCTCGTTCCCGATCGAAGCGCTCGTCGCGGGCCGCTACTCGCTCAGCCCGGTCGGCTTGGCCAGCGAAGTCGAGGACCTCGCGCTCGCCAGCCGCCAGATCCCGGGGCTGCAGGCCGGCGTGCAGATCGTGCTCAACGACGGCTTCGGCGGGATCCCGCGGCTCGGCAGCGCGCTCGCCGCGCCCGGGTTGCTGCCCCGATCGCTCGTGGGAGTCCCGTATCAGCAGACGGGCGTGTCGTTGGCCGGCGACTTCGACCACCTAGCGTTCTGCAACGAGGACTCCTCGATGGGGTTCTGGGCGCCGGACCCCTTCGGCCCTTCCGTGCAGTCGCCCACCTCCGCGTCGGGGCAGCTGCGCGACGCGATCGGGGCCCCCTTCAGCGGGCTGTCGCTCGACGACGACACCTGCGTGGAGGTCGGCGACGTCGACGGAGACGGCGTGGCCGACATCGTCGCGCTGCTCTCGTTCGACCTGCCGGCGTCAGGACCGAGCGATTCGCAGCTCGCGCTGCTGCGCGGCAAGGCGACGCCCTCGCCCGCGGAGTTCCCGTTCTACGAGCCGGTCGCGTTCGCGCCGGTGTTGGGCACGGCGAAGTCGTTCGTGCTGGGGGACTTCGCGCCCGAGCCCGAGGGCACGCCGACGCGCCTCGAGCTGGCGGTCGCGGTGCCCGAAGGCTCCGCCCCGGGCGCCATCGACGGCAACCACGTGCGCTTCCTGCGCTATCAGCCTGGCAGCACGCCGGCAGAAGACCAGTTCGTGCCGAGCTTCGCAGCGCCGGGCGCGGAGGTGCTGCT
>JBERSB010000573.1:0-10181 GCA_041236755.1 Luminiphilus sp.
TTCACGCCACCCGACCCCGCGGTCGCGTCGCATCGCGTCCTGCGGCTGACGCGGACGCTGCTGCGAGCGGGGCACGAGGTGCACTGGGTGACGCTCGACGAGCAGCGCCTGCTGCGCACCGACGCCACGCTCGCAGCGCTGGTGCCCGAAGGGGTCGTTCGCCACGGGCTCGGCGGACCGACGCTCGCGAGCAGGCCCGCCGCGCGCAACCTGCCCGAGAAGGTGCTGCGCACGGTCTACCACCACCTGCCGCGGTGGTGCGCGCTGCCCGACAAGCACGTCGAGTGGGCGCTGCGGCTGCGGCGGCGGCTGCCTGCGCTCGCGCGCGAGCAGCGCTTCGACGCCGTCTGCATCACCTGCGGACCGCACGGCCAGCTGCTCGCGCTCCCCCGACTGCGTCGCGCCGCGCCCGACGCCAGGGTGTTCGTGGACTATCGCGACCTGCTCAGCGGCAACCCCTGGAACGAAGACGCCGACGAGCGCGTCCAGCGCCGCCTGCGCGCGCGCGAGCGCGCGCTGCTGGCGCACGCTGACGCGCTGTTCGTCAACACGAACCAGGCGCTCGACAGCTTCCGCGCGACCTTCCCCGACCTGCAGCTGCCGGTCTCCGTCGTGCGCAACACGGCCGACTACCGGCTCGCGGAAGAAGTCGTGCAGCGCTTCGCCGCCGCGAGGGAGTCCGAAGGGGTCGTGCTCGGCTACTTCGGGACGATCTTTCCGCGCCGCCTGCTGACGCCGGTCTTCGCGGCGATGGAGCGCCTCGAGCCCGCTGTGCTGGAGCGGGTGCGGGTCGAGGTCTACTGCGACGCCGGCGACTCCAAGGACTTGCTCGAAAGCGACCTGCAGCAGTTCGGCCGCGACGTCACCGACCGGGTCACGCGCCGGGACTACGCGCCCTACGGCAACGCGCTCGCGACGATGCGCTCGATGTCGGCGCTGCTGCTCGTCAACGGCAGCGAGCCTGCGGACAGCGTCTTCGTCCCGGGCAAGCTGTTCGACTACGTGATGGCGCGGCGGCCCACGCTGTTCGTGGGCGGCGAAGGAGACGCGCGCGACATTGTCGCGCGCACCAGCGGCGCGGCCTGCTGCTTCTCCCACGAGGACACGGCGGGCCTGGCGGCTGCCATCGAGCGCGTCGCCGCGGGCGCTGCCGACCTCGAGCCCGTCGCGGGCTACGACGCGGCGACCACGTTTGCGCCGCTGCTCGCTGCGCTCGAGCGGCGCTAGCGGGCGCTGCGGCGCCTGCAGCCGCCTCCCAGCTCCCGGCTGCGGCCAGCGGGTTGCGCGCGGGCCTGTGTCACAGCCCGGGCGCTGCGGCTAGTCTCTGCGCTGCAGATTCCCGCTCCCGCTCATGCCCGCAACCCGCAGGGGCATCTTCGCCCGCAACATCAGCAGCAACCTGGCCGGTTACCTGGTCAACGCTGCGGTCATGTTCCTCCTCACGCCGTACGTGCTGGAGCAACTCGGCGACGGGCGCTACGGGATCTGGAGCGTGGTCATCGCCACGACCGGCAGCTACGGGATCTTCGACCTCGGCATCCGCTCGGCCGCCGGGCTCTACCTGACGCGCTACGCGGCACAGGGCGACGAAGCCGGCGTCAACCGCAGCTTCAGCACCGCGTTCGTGCTGCTCGCAGTTTTGGGTGTAGCGGGACTGCTCGCGACCCTGTGGATCGCGAGCCAGCTGCCCGAGTTCCTCGGCAGCCGCGCGGGCGGCGACATCGACCCTCTGGACGTCGGCCTCGACGCGAAGCAGGCGTTCTTGGTGATCGGATGGAGCGTCTCGCTGTGCCTGCCGCTGGCGCTGTTCCAGGCGGTCACCTACGCCAAGGAGCGGATGGACCTCAGCAACGGCCTGGGGATCCTCGAGCGGCTGCTGATCGCCGCGCTCAGCGTCTGGTCGTTGAGCCGCGGCCACGGCCTCTACGGGCTCGCCTGGGTCGTCGGCGGCGTGCAGCTCGCGACCGCCGCGGCGCGCGTGGTCGTCGCCTTCCGCCTGATGCCGCAGCTGCGCGTGGCGCCGCGCCTGTTCTCGGGCGCTGCCGTGCGCGAGCTGCTCTCCTACGGCGTCTACAACAGCCTCGTCAACGCCGCCGACCGCGTCGTGCTCGCAGCAGGCGCCGTCGTCGTGCTCGCCGCGATCAACGAATACGCGGTCACCGCCTACGAGAACGGCGCCAAGCTGATCCCGGTCTACACGCAGCTGGTGCTGGCGGTCACCTGGACCGTGACCCCTTATGCGACCAAGCTCGACGCGCGCGGCGACCGCGCGGCGCTGCAGCAGCTGCTGATCAAGGGCACCCGCGGCAGCACGTTCCTCGCGGCCGTGATCGGCGGCGGCCTGATCCTCGTAGGCGAGCCCTTCCTCGGAGTCTGGCTCGGGCCGCAGTACGTCGACGGCGTCGACTTCGTCAGCAGCGGCCGGATCCTGGCGCTGCTGGCCGTGGGCAGCCTCGCGCGCGGAGCCTCGAGCTGCGGCCGGCAGGTGCTGTTCGCGACCCGGCACATGAAGCTGCTGGCCGCGATGAGCGGCGCCGACATCGTGCTCAACCTCGGCCTGAGCGTGCTGCTGGTCGGATCGATGGGCATCGAGGGCGTGGCCTGGGCGACGCTGCTGCCGGCATGCTTCATCTACGGCGGCTGGCAGTCGGTCGCGACGTGCCGCAGGCTGCAGCTGCCGGTCCGAAAGCTTGTCGGCGCGCAGCTGGTCAGCATCGCGCCGACGCTCCTCGGGATGTACGCCGTGGACCTCCTGCTGCGCGACGCGCTGCCCGGCGCGACCTGGACCGAGGTCCTCCTGCGCAGCGCGGCGCTGCTCGCGCCCGCCGCCCTGGTCGGCGTCCTCGTGCTGCGACCGCGAAACGAATCCGGCGGCAGCGCCGCTCAGGGCGAAGGCCGGGCCTGAGCTAGCCCTTGCGGAAGCGGTCGGTCGCGTCCAGCAGCGCGCTGCGGATGCCCGGCTCGAACGCCGAGTGGCCCGCGTCCTCGACGATCACGAGCTCCGACTCCGGCCATGCCCGCTGCAGGTCCCAGGCCGAGCGCGCCGGACACACCACGTCGTAGCGGCCCTGCACGACGACCGTCGGGATGTGCCGGATGCGATCCACTCCCTCTAGGAGCTGGTCCTCGGCCTCGAAGAAGCCGCCGTGCACGAAGTAGTGGCTCTCGATCCGCGCGAACGCGACCGCGAAGTCGTCGGCGCCGGTCTCGGCGATCTTGTCGTCGTCCTGGTAGAGCAGGCTGGTCGTGCCCTCCCAGATCGACCACGCGCGCGCGGCTTCGACGCGCGTCTGCTCGTCGTCGCTCGTCAGCCGCCGGTAGTACGCGCTCATCAGGTCGCCGCGCTCGACCTCGGGGATCGGCGCGAGGAACTTCTCCCACGCGTCGGGGAAGATGTTGCTGGCGCCCTCCTGGTAGAACCAGAGCAGCTCCTTGCGGCGCAGCATGAAGATGCCCCGGAGCACCAGCTCGGTCACGCGGCCTGGGTGCCGCTGCGCGTAGCTGAGGCTGAGCGTGCTGCCCCACGACCCGCCGAAGACCTGCCAGGAATCGATGCCGAGGTGCTCGCGGATCTTCTCGATGTCGTCGACGAGGTCCCAGGTCGTGTTGTCCTGCAGGCTCGCGTACGGCTTGCTGCGCTTGCAGCCGCGCTGGTCGAACAGCACGATCCGGTAGGCCGCCGGATCGAAGAAGCGCCGGTAGTCCTCGCCGGCGCCGCCGCCGGGGCCGCCGTGCACGAACACGACCGGCTTGCCGTCGGGGTTGCCGCACTGCTCGTAGTAGATCTCGTGGTGGCCGTCGACGGCGAGGTGGCCGTGGTCGTAGGGCTCGATCGCGGGATAGAGCTGGCGGAGATCCGCGCGTGGCGGCTGCAGACTGGTGACGGAGCGGACGGACATGCCCGAGAGCTTACCGGCCGAGCGACCGGGCGCCGCACGATGCCGCTTCTGACGCGCGCGACTCCGGGCGCGTCAGCCCTGACGGCGAAGCTCGCGCACGATCTCGTTGCGCAGCTCGGCGTCGCGCTCGTAGACGCCGCACAGGTGCTGCGTGACCGTCAGCGCACCGGGGTTGCGCACGCCACGCATCGTCATGCAGTGGTGCTCGGCCTCGACGACGACCGCGACGCCGCGCGGCCGCAGCGCCGTCATCAGCGAGGTGGCGACCTCGGCCGTCAGGCGCTCCTGGATCTGCAGCCGCCGCGCGTAGCCGTCGACGAGACGGGCCAGCTTGCTGAGGCCGACGACCTTGCCGTCGGGCAGGTACGCGACGTGCGCCTTGCCGACGAACGGGACCATGTGGTGCTCGCAGTGCGAGCGGACCTCGATGTCGCGCACGACCACCGCGCCGTTGTAGGAGGCGGTCTCGTCGAACGTCTTGGCGAGCACGTCGGCCGGCTGCTGCCGGTAGCCGGCGAAGACCTCTTCGTAGGCGCGCAGCACGCGATCGGGCGTCTCCAGCAGACCTTCGCGCCGAGGGTCTTCCCCGATGAACGACAGCAGCGTGCGCACAGCCGCGACCGCGTCGGCGCGGCTCGGCCGCGAGGACGCAGCGCGCGCGCGGCCCTTGGGCTCGACGTCCTGGAAGGCGTGTTCGATGGGGAGCAGTTCGGTCATGGTGCTGGAAGGGGTCGGTGCGAGTGACGGGGCGAGCAAACCGGACGCGTCACGGACGCAGGATGCAGAGTCCGCGCTGGCCGGAGGTCTCTTCGACCCCCACCTCGACGCGCGCCCAGCGGGCTCCGGGCGCGGATTCGCGCAGCGCGCGCAGCAGCTCGGCTGCGATGTGCTCGGCGAGCTCCTCGGAGCTGGTGTTCGAGATCGGGAGCACGACGACCTCGTCGACGGGTGCTACGTAGCGGCGCGCCCCGAAGCGTATCGTGATCTCCTCGCCTGCTTCCTCGAGCTTCAGCAGGTCATTGCGACCCGGGACCAGGAAGCGCTCGTCGAGCCGGCCGAGGATCGCCGCGAGGCTCCGCTTGACCACGTTGAAGTCGACGATGACACCGTGCTCGAGGTGCGACGCCTCCAGCTCGACGCAGACTCGGTAGTTGTGCCCGTGCAGCCGCTCTGCGGTGCCGTCCTCGAAGATCAGGAAGTGCGCCGCGCTGAACTTGAGGTGCTCCTTCTCGATCCGGATCGCGTATGCCTTGGCGACGGGCGACTCGACGTGCGCGGCGGACGGTGAGGGCATACCAACTCCATCGCAAGCGCCATGCGCGCGGATGCGGTCGTGGACAAAAAGTCCCGGCCGGCGTCGCTACTTGCCGCGCGCAGCCACAGCGGCCGCGATGCCCTCGGGTCCCAGCGGGGCCCGGCCTGTCGGCGCGCTCCGACCGCTCTCCTTCAGCCGCTGGAGCAGCGCCTGCATGCGCGCGCGGCGCGGCGCCTCTCGGAAGTAGAGGTTGTCGGTCTCGCCGGGATCTCGCGCGAGGTCGTAGAGCTGGCCGTCGGCGTCGGGCTCGCGCTCGGGCAGCGCGTAGGCCTGCATCGCGCCGCGGTCGTAGCGGTTGCCGCCCGACCCCTTGTGGTCGAGGAACTTCCAGGAGCCCTGTCGCAGCTGGAACTCACCGCGGAAGCTCTGCGTCAACAGGTGCGGTCGGATGCTCTCGCGCTCGTCCTGGGTGCCGAGCATCGCCGGCAGCATGTCGAAGCTGTCGCGCGCCTGGTCGTCGGGCAGCGCGAAGCCGACCGCCGACGCGAGCGTCGCGAAGATGTCGGTCGTGTTCGTCATCTGGTCGCTGACCGTGCCGGCGGGGAAGCGGCCCGGCCACCACGACAGGAACGGCACGTGGTGGCCGCCCTCCCATCCGTCGCGCTTGACGCCGCGCCAACCGCCCGCAGCGTCGTGGTCGTGGTCCTCGCGCATCCACGCTGCGTGCAGCGTCTCGGGTCCGTTGTCCGAGTTGAACATCACGATCGTGTTGTCCGCGACGCCCTGCTCCTCGAGCAGCGCAAACATGCGACCGACCAGCGCATCGAGCTCCTCGACGAAGTCGCCGCGCGGGCCGCCCTCGCTCTTGTCCGCGAACTCCTCGGCCGGCAGCACGGGAGCGTGGCAGATCTGCGTCGAGAGCAGCAAGAAGAACGGCTGCTCCGGGTGCTCCCTGCGGTGCTCGGTGACGAAGGTCTGCGCCTTGTCGAAGAACAGCAGGTCCGCCTCGACGAACTCGTAGCCCTCCGCCATCCAGCCCTCGTCGTTGTCCCAGCGCCACTTGCCGCCGGGGTTCGGCAGGTTCGCGCGCTTGTGCCGCATCGTCGCCGGCACCGGCACCATGCCGTCCTCGATGTAGATGTAGAGCGGGTCGGTCGTCGGGCAGTTCGGCGTCACGAACGACGCGTCGAAGCCGCGCTGGTTCGGCCCGTCCACCAACGGCGTACTCTTCTCGTAGTCGATCAGCAGCGAGTTCTTGAAGCCGCCGCCGAGGCGCTTGCCGTCTTTGTCGAGCCACGTGAGGCCGACGTGCCACTTGCCGAAGACTCCGGTGCGGTAGCCCTTCTGCTGGAGCATCTGGCCGAGCGTCAGCGTCCCTGGCTTGAGGTAGCTGGGACCGCCCGGCCCCTCCCACGCGCCGCCGCCGCGGCCGGTCGAGCGGTAGATCTGCTGCCCAGAGAGCAGCCCGTAGCGCGACGGGCTGCAGATCGTGGACGGGCTGTGCGCGTCGGTGAAGCGCACGCCCTCTTTCGCCATGCGGTCGAGGTGCGGCGTGCGATAGGCTGCGTCGGCGTTGTAGCAGGACAGGTCGCCGTAGCCGAGGTCGTCGGCGTAGACGATCACGATGTTGGGGAGCTGCTGCGCGCCGGCAGGCGCACACACCGCCGCGGCCGACGTCAGCAGGACGCAGCGGACGCCGGCGAGCATCGCGCTACTGCACCGTCTTCCAGTCGGTGGCGACGAACTTGCCGTCCTTCATGGCGCCGGTCGTCTTGATCTTGGCGCCCTTGGACTTCTGCGCGCACCACTCCATCTTGCCGAGCTTGGGGTGCACGAGCGGCACGTAGTTGCCGGCGATCATGATGTAGTTGCCGCAGTGGCCGACGCCGTCGATCGAGCAGCCGCACATCACGTCGTGCACGGCGGGCTCGGAGATGACGAGGTCGGCGGCGGGCGCCTGGTCCGAGTCGATCGCAGGGGCGGACTTCGGCGCCTCGGCAGGCTTGGCCGGCTCGGCCGGCTTCTCGGCAGTGCAGCCCGAGAGCGTGAGCGGGGCAGCGACGAACAACGACAGCAAGAGGGTGCGCATCATCGCTGCACTGTAGGGTCGAAAGATCGCAGGGGCGACCCGCGACCGAGGTCCGCTGCTATTTTGTGGCGCGCAGGGGCCGCGCACACTCCGCCCACGCGCGTTCAGGCGGACGCGCGCAGCGGTCGGTCGGTCTCCACCTGCAGGCTCCCCGTGCTCAGCAAGCGCAGCGCGATCCGGTGCTCCTCCTTGCTGCGACAGGAGACCGACACCAGCACCTGGCCGGTGCGCAGCGCCAGCACGGTGCGCGCGAGGCGCGGGTTGACGAGGCCTGCCCCGACGATGCCCGACATGATCGCGCCGATCAGCGTGCCCATGAAGAAGCCGCAGAACGTCCCGACGACCGGGGACATGTCGAGCGCACCCCACACGATGCTGCCGCACACTGCACCCAGCGACGCGCCCAGCACGACGCCGATCGTCAGGCCCCGCCGGCCGTCGGACTCGGCCCAGGTGCCGTTGCTCATCAAGCCGTCCAGGATCGTGGCCTGCGAGAGCCTCGACGAGCACTCGAACAGCTTGACCTTGGCGTAGCCGAGGCCGAAGTCCGGCAGGTCGACGAGCGCGGCCTGCGCAGAGTCGCGGTCCGGAAAGGTCGCGAAGGCTGTGTACGAGTAAGGCATGGAAGAGACGGTTCGCGCGGGGCTCGAGGGCGGACGCGCCCCGATGGGATGCTAGCCGCTCGCCTTGATCTCCGCAGCCGGCCGCGCCCGCGGGCTCCCACGTCTCCCATACCGTCGACGACAGCCCCCGGTATCGTCTCCGCATGGTCCTGCTCGCCACCTCGCTTCTGCTCGCGCTCGCCGCGACCCCGCAAACGCCGGGCGCCCGCCCCGACCCGGAATCCACGGCCGCCGGCCGCGAGACCTACCTCGGCCGCGAGGTGGCCCACACGATGCACTGGGCGGGCGCAGGCTGGCTGATGCGGGCTACGCGCGAAGACGAGGAGAACGGCGTCGCGCTGCGTGCGTGGCTGGCGGTGGCGCCGGGCCAGTCGCTGTGCGACCTAGGCTGCGGCAACGGCTACCACACGGTCCCGCTCGCCGAAGCCGTCGGCCCGAACGGGCGCATGTTCGCGGTCGACCTGCAGCCGCAGATGCTGGTCATGCTCGAGCAGCGCACCGACGAAGCCGAGCTCGACAACGTCGTGTTCGTCGAGGCGACCGTCGACGACCCCAAGCTGCCGGCGAACTCGTGCGACCTGGTCCTGATGGTCGACGTCTACCACGAGCTGTCCCATCCGGTGCGCGTGATGCAGCGCGTGCGCCGCGCGCTCAAGAAAGGCGGCGAGGTCGTGCTGGTCGAGTTCCGCGCCGAGGACCCGAACGTGCCGATCAAGCCCGAGCACATGATGAGCAAGGCGCAGGTGGTCCGCGAGATGGCCAGCCACGGCTTCGCGCTGTCGCGCGAGACCGACGACCTGCCCTGGCAGCACGCGATGGCGTTCACCCCGGTCGACGAGCCCGGCGCCGACTTCGAGCCGCGGCAGCTGCTCCGCGGCTTCGGCGCGGCGCTGCGCGGCATCGACCGTCGCGTCGTGGCTGCGTTCCTCGCGCGCGGGGTGATGCTGCCGCAGAAGCTGACGCCACCAGGGGATGGCGCCGCGTTCCCGCTGGTGCGAACCGGCGCCGCGGCGGCGCGCGCGACGTGGCCCGACAGCGAGGTGACGGTCGAGCGCGACCGCGACGGCCGTTGGCAGGTCACCGTCGTCGAGGCGACGCCGCGCCGGCTCGATCCGGTCGTGCGCGAGCTGCACGGGTTCGAGGTGTTCGTCGACCAGGCGCTGCTCGCAGGCGCGCACGCCGAAGAGGGCCAGCGCGCGCTGTCGATGCTCGCCAACCCCCTCGAGCGGATCGCGATCCTCGTGCCCGAGGAGCCGCTGGCCAGGATGCGGCGGCTCGGCATCTGGATCGAGCGGCAGCACCCCGAGCTGTCGAACATGCAGTACCACCCGAGCGTCGGGTGGCTCGAGCACCACGGCTACGACCCGCGCCTCGCGAAGAAGGTCCACATCCCGCGCGCCCGCGCCCTGCTGTCGCGCGCGCAGCTGCTCAAGCACCCGGCCGTGGTGCTGCACGAGCTGGCGCACGCCTACCACGACCAGGTCCTGGGGTTCGGCGACGAGAGGATCCAGAAGGCGTTCCGCGCGGCGCGGGCTGCCAAGACCTACGAGGACGTCCTGGCGCACACCGGCCGCCGCGTGCGCCACTACGCGATGACCAACCACAAGGAGTACTTCGCGGAGGCGACCGAGGCCTACCTCTACCGCAACGACTTCTTCCCGTTCGTGCGCGCGGAGCTGCAGCAGGTCGACCCGGGCTGCCACGCCTTGCTCGAGAGCATCTGGGGACCGGCGCGCTAGACTCGCGCCATGACGATCGTCGCTCCACGCGGCGCGCTCGCGCTGGCGCTCGCGGGCGCGCTCGCAGCGCAGGCTCCCGACGCCCCAACCAAGAAGCTGCCGGTCCCCGGCGAGGTCTTCGCGGTCGAAGGCTGCACCGCCTTCTTGATCCTGCCGCCCGAGGAGCGGCGCGTGACGCCGACGCCCTGGGTCCTGTACGCGCCGACGCTCCCGAAGTACCCGCGCGGCGAAGAGACCTGGATGTTCGAGCGGCTGCTCGACCACGGCGTCGCGATCGCCGGCGTCGACGTCGGGGACACCTATGGCGCACCCGCGGGCCGCGCGGTCTACACGGCGCTGCACCGGCACCTGACCAAGGAGCGCGGGCTGGCCGCTAGCCCGGCGCTGCTGGCGCGCAGCCGCGGCGGCGTGATGCTCTACCCCTGGGCGAGCGCGCACCCGCACAACGTCGCGTGCATCGCCGGGATCTACCCTGTCTGCGATCTACGGAGCTACCCGGGCACCGCCTAGGCGGCGCGCGCCTACGGCGTCGACGAAGCTACGCTGCTGCGCGACCTGGACCAGCACAATCCGATC
>JBERSB010000574.1:0-4740 GCA_041236755.1 Luminiphilus sp.
CGGCGACCGCGCGGCGGCCGTCGCGCTGTGGGAGCAGAACGCGGCGCTGCAGCCGGAGCCCGAGGACCCGGTGCGCCTGGCCTACGTCGGACGCTCCCTCTTCGAGCTTGGCGGCCGCAGCAACTACGAGCGCGCCAGCAGGCTTCTGGTGGCGAGCATCGCCGCTGCGCCGGAGCGCCCCGAGGCGCGGATCACGCTGGGGGAGCTGAAGCACGAGGCCTACGGCGAGGCAGCGGGGTTCCCCTCGGGCGAGCGCGACCTGAAGAAGGTGCTCGACGTCAACGGCGACCACGAGGAGGCGCTGCTCGCGATGTACCGCATCCGCAGCGCCAACATGGTGCTCGACGGCGCCAAGACCGAGAAGTTCCTGACGCGCGTGCTGGACCGCAACCCGCGCTGCGTCGAGGCGCTGCTCGAGCGCGCGACCAACGTGCTCGACGACCGCCGCTTCGAGGAGGCGGCGCGCCGCATCGACGACGTGCTCGAGATCGACCCGAACCACCGCGAGGCGCTGTGCCACCGCGCGGCGGCGGCGATGCTGCTCGGCCGCGACGCCGAGCTGCGGGGGCTGCGCGAGCGCCTGCTCGCGGCCGACCCGACGTGGCCGGTGCTCGACCGGATCCTCGGCGACCACCTCGCTGCGCTCTATCGCTTTGCGGACTCGGTGGCGTTCTTCGAAGCCGCGCTCAGCAAGGACCCCGGGGACGTGCCCTCGATGCACGGGCTGGCCAAGGCGCTGATCTACACCGGCGAGGGCGCGCGGGCGCGCGAGGTGCTGCTGCAGGCAAAGGAGCTAGAGCAGGCGCAGGTCGATCCGTGGCGCAACAACGCGATCGCCGTGCAGGAGCTGCTGGCCGAGCAGTACGAAGCGGTCGAGAACGGCCCGTTCACGATGCTGCTGCACAAGGACGACGCCGAGGTGCTGCGCGCGTACCTGCTGCCGATCCACCTGGAGGCGGTCGACGTGCTCGGGGAGAAGTACGGCTGGCAGCCTGACGGCAAGACGACGGTGGAGGTCTTCCACACGTGGGACGACTTCTCGGTGCGCACGATCGGCTTCCGCGGCTTCACGGCGCTCGGCGCCTGCTTCGGGCGGCTGATCACGCTGGTCTCGCCGGTGGACGTCGACCTGCGGCGGCAGGACTTCATGTGGGAGGCGACGGCGTGGCACGAGTACACGCACGTGCTGACGCTCGGGGTCAGCAACAACCGCGTCCCGCGCTGGCTGACCGAGGGCTTCTCGGTCTACGAGGAGCGCGCGCGCGACACGTCGTGGGAGCGCGGCATGGGTCGCGAGCTGTTCGACGCCTTCCACAACCAGGACATCCCGCCGGTGCGCCTGATGAACCGCCTATTCCGCGGTCCGCGCATCCTGTTCGGCTACTACCAGGGCGGGCTCATCGTCGAGCTGGTCACCAGGGACTTCGGCTTCGACAAGGCGCTGGAGCTGCTGCGCGCGTTCGGGGAGGACGAGGGCATCGAGCGGGCGTTCGAGCGCGCGACGGGCGCGGGCTCGCGCGAGTTCGACCGGCGCCTGTTGCGCTACATCGAGCAGGACCTGCTGCGCAGCTTGCGGCTGGTGCCGCGCTTCGACGACGCGACGGTGCAGCGGCGGATGGCCGCGGCGCGCGCCGACGCATCGGACCTCGACGTGCGCGTCGACCTCGCGTGGGCGGCGCTGCAGCGCGACAACCCCGTGGACGCCGGCCGCTGGCTCGCCGAGGTGCTGCGTGTGTCGCCCGAACACCCGGCGGGCCTGCTGGTGCGCGCCGAGATGCTGCGGCGACGTGGACAGCCCGAGGCGGCCGTGCAGCAGTACAAGGCGGGCTTCGGCGGCGGGGCGGACGACTTTGACTCGCGCGTGCGCTGCGGCGAGGTCCTGCTGCAGTTGGGCGACGTCGACGGGGCGGTGGACATGTTCCAGCGGGCCAAGGCCTGCTGGCCGTCGTGCACCGAGCAGGAGACGGCGCCCGAGCTCCGGCTGGCGCGGATCTACCGCGACCGCGGCGACCGCACGCAGGCGCAGATGGAGATGAAGGCCTACGTGCGACGCACCGCGCGCGCCTTCGCGCCGCGTTACACACTCGCCGAGTTCGAGCGCGACGAAGGCAACCGTCAGGAAGAGCTGCGCCTGCTGCTGGAGTGCAACCGGATCGACCCGTTCTACCGCGAACTGCACGTGCGCATGGCCGAGGCTTACGCGGCGCTCGGCAGGCGAGCGCAGGCTGCGCTCGAATACGAGGTCGCGGCCGCTGTCCGGCCCGACCAGGACCGCGCCTACATGGGGCCGCAGGCAGCCGCGCCGGCTGTGGACAGCGACGAGGAGCGCGCAGCGCGGGGCGGGCTGTGGCTCGAGGCCGCGAAGCTGCGCCACGAGTTCGGGGACCGCGCGCGTCGAGATAGCTTGATCGAGCGGCTGCTGCAAGAGGCTGCCGGGACCGCCGCTGCCGACGCCGCGCGGGACCTACAGCAAGAGTGGCGAGGCCGCTGACGAGTTGGTAGCGTTGGTCCCCCGACTTTTCAGGGGGGTGTGCGCGACGGACGCGCGGCCCGCTCGTACGCCGCCTTCCACCACATGCTGCCGCTGCTCGAAGATAGCTGGACCCGCGTGCAGCCGACGCTGCGCGAGCGCGTCGGCTCGGCGGTCTACGACGCGTGGCTGCGTGGGCTGCGGCCGGTGCTGCTCGAGCGCGGCACGGTCTACCTGGAGGCGGAGACGCGCATGGCCGCCGACCGCGTACGCGCCATGTTCCGCCACGCGATCGCCGAGGTGCTCTCGCAGGACATCGGCACCGGCCTGCGGGTCGAGATCCAGGCGCGGGACGCCAGCCGCTTCGACTCGCTGGAGGTGTCTCCGCAGCGGCCGGTGATCGACGAGGGCAACCGCACCGCGCACCTGGCGCTGCGGAGCTTGCTGCCCGACCCGTCGCACGGCGCCGATGCGCACCGCCTCGTGCCCGCGACCCTCTACGTGTTCCACGGGCCGCCGGGCGTCGGCAAGACGTTCCTGCTGGACTGGTGGCGCGAGCAGATGCCCGGCAAGCCTTTGCGCTACGACGCGCTGGAGCTGCTCAAGGTGTTCCAGCGGTGCCACCAGGACCGCCGCGTCGACGAGCTGTTCTCCGAGCTGTGCGCGGACGTCCCGCTGATCCTCGACGAGGCGCACCGCTTTGCCAACAAGCCCAAGCTGCAGGGCTTCTTGCTCCGCCTGCTGCAGGCGCGCGAAGCGCAAGGCTCGCCGACCGTGCTGATGTCGCGCTGGCACCCTGCCGACGTGCGCGACCTCGACGAGTCGCTGCGCTCCTTGTGGATGGCGGGCTTCGTCGCCGGCATCGAGCGGCCCGGCCCGATGGGCAGGCTCCGCTACCTGCGCGCGCTCGAGGGCAAGCCGTCGCGCAACGGCCGCGCGCCGCAGATCGAGGCGCTCGCGCAGGAGGTCGTCGGCGGCTACCCGGAGCTGCGGTTGGCGTGGGCGCGGTCGCGCGGCGCGTCGTTGCCGCCGCGCTACCTCGAGCTGATCGACCCCCGCACGGTGTTCCAGCGCAGCCGCGACCGCGTCGCCGAGCGCCTGGGCGTCTGCCCCGAGCAGCTCTGCGGCAAGGGCCAGGGCCGCGCGCTGTCGCGGGCGCGCAAGGTGCTCGCGCGGCTGTGCCAGCGTCAGGGGCTCAAGGGCCGCGAGATCGGCAACTTCCTCGGCCGCACCCGCGCGGCGATCAGCTACATGATCCTCTCGCTCGAGAAGGAGGCCGAGCGCTCCGACGAGCTGCGGCGCCTCATCGAGGAGCTGGAGTGAGCTGCTACGTCGCGCTCGACGGTCCCGACGGGTGCGGCAAGACCACGCAGGCCGCGGCGCTGGCGCGCTGGCTCGACGCCGAAGGCGCCGAGGTGCTGCACGTGCGCGAGCCGGGTTCGACGCCCGTGGGCGAAGCGCTGCGCGACCTGCTGCTGTCCCCGTCGACCGGAGAGCTGCAGCCGATCACCGAGGTGCTGCTGTTCTCGGCGGCGCGCGCCGAGCTGATGCAGCACGTGGTGCGCCCAGCGCTCGCCGCCGGCAAGGTCGTCGTCGCCGAGCGCTGCTACCTGTCCACGGCGGTCTACCAGCTGCTCGCGGCCGGCGCTGGGCAGCCCGGCGTGCTCGACCTGCCGTGGTTCGAGGACCTGACGCGCAGGGTGCACGGGGACTGCCTGCCCGACGCGGTCTTCGTGCTCGATGTCCCAGCCGAGGTCTCGGCCTCGCGCCGCAGCGGCAGAGAGGGCGGTGAGGACCGCATCGAGGCGCGTGGCGTCGACTACCACCGGCGCGTGCGCGAGGCCTACCTGCACGCCGCCGAGCGTGAGCCGCGCGCCCACGTCTTCGACGCGGCGCTGCCGTTCGACGAGCTCCAGCAGGCGCTGCGGGAGCGGGTACTGGCGATGACGGCCGGGGGGCGTGCGTGAGCGCGAAGTGGGTCCGAGAGGCCAAGCGCAAGAGCGCGTCGGCGCCCGCCGAAGAGCAGCCGGCGCGCATGACGCGCAGGCTCCAGCGGCCGCTCGGCCAGGGCGAGGCGCTGGACCGGTGGGTGCGCATGGCGCGCCGCGGGCAGCTGCCGCACGGCGTCGTCGTCGAGGGCGCGCCCGGCAGCGGCAAGACGACGGTGCTGCTCTACCTCACGGCCGCGCTGCTGTGCCCGTCGGAGCTGGACCCCGACGAGCCCTGCGGCATGTGCCGGACATGCACGCGCGTGGCGAACGAGCTGCACC
>JBERSB010000575.1:0-4288 GCA_041236755.1 Luminiphilus sp.
GGGGGGCGCGCGCGCCGATTCTCCTACGCACTTGCGCGCAGCCCGCGGCTGCGATCTCGCGACTGCATGCTGCGGTCCGCTGGGCCAGTCCTTAGACTGTTCGCCCCGGAATCCCGGCCTGCAATCGCGACATGCACAGTCTCCGCCAAGTCCGCTCCGTTCTCTTGATCACGGCTGCGCTCACCGCAGCACCCGCCGGGCTGCGCGCCCAGGCCGACGAGAAGACGCTGACCAAGAACTGCGTCAGCGTGCTGCTCAAGTTCTCGAACAAGGCCAAGTCGAAGAAGGTCGGCCCGCGCGCGCTCCAGGCGCTGAACCTCGTCCTCGAGTACGACCCCGAACAGAAGCGCGCGCGCAGTGAGCTCGGCTTCCGCAAGGTCAAGGGTGAGTGGATCGGACTGCCCAAGGAGAAGCGCAAGAAGTGGCGCGACAAGGCCAGCTACGAGGACCGCTTCAAGATCCTCGAGGAGTGGGCGAAGACCGCCATGGAGCTGAGCAAGCAGCACGCCAAACTCGGCCTGCAGCTCAAAGAAAGCGGCGACCAGGAGCGCGCGGCCTTCCACCTCGACAAGGCGGTCTACTACAACCCCAACAACGAGGACGCCAACGTCGCGCTGGGACGGAAGGCCGCAGAGCTCGGCAACAACCGCCGCTTCTTCGGCACGGACGAGCAGATCGCGTTCGCCGGCCGCATGCTCGACATCGAGAAGAAGGCGGTCGAGTTCGCGCGCAAGGAGTACGAGGTCCAGGAGCTGCCGCAGGGCGACCTGCCCGTCTCGATCCAGAACCTGATCGACAACGCGCCGGCGTGGATGCTCAAGCCGAGCTTCGAGGTGCACGGCGCCAAGACCCAGAACTTCACCGTGTGGCTGCGCGGCTCGCAGGAGATGGCGAACGAAGCGGCGATGTGGGGGGAGCGCACCGTCGACTTCATGGAGTGGCTGCTCGGCGAGAAGGCCAGTAAGCAGCTCAACTTCCGTCAGCGCGCCACGCAGACCTGGAAGATGTACGGCTTCCTCGCGACCAACCGCGAGCGCGAGCAGTTCCTGAAGTCCAACCCGCAGATCCTCAACGGCAAGAGCGTCGAGGAGGGCATGCGCTTCGTGAACAACTCCTGGCGGTCCAAGTACGGTCCGTCGGTGATGGTCGTCGGCACGTCGCCGCGCTACATCCAGGACAGCATCATCGGCAACGTGGTGATGTACGGCCTCTGCTTCCAGCGCAACGACGGCATCGGCCAGGGGATCATCCACGCGGTCACCTGGTACCTGAAGGCGACCTCGATCTCCAAGTGGGGCGCGATCCCCGAGGGCACGGTCGGCGAGGACAGCCTCGCGCTGCCAGAGGGCACCAACTGGTGGATGCGGACGATCCGCGACCAGGCCGTGTCGAACCAGGACTGGTGGCTGGCGCAGGTGCCGCGCGAGAAGCTCAGCCGCTTCCGGAACGACTGCCGGATGAAGACCTGGAGCATGATGACCTGGATGATGGCGGCCTACCCGGACCGCTGGCTCGAGTTCTTCCTGAAGCTCCCCGACGCCGACAAGCAGGTCCCGACGCTCGAGGACGTCGAGAATGTCGTCGTCGAGACGCTGGGCAAGTCGAGCGAGGCGATCGACGCGGAGTGGCGTGAGTGGGCCCGCGGCGACAGCGGCGTGGCCTACGGCACCGGCTACGGGCCGCCGCTGCTGCCGGAGCGGCCGAGCGACATCGAGCTCGCGTCGCTGGAGCAGATCAACCTCGTGCGCAGCCAGCAGGTGGGCTACACGTGGCCCGCCGGCGCGAACATGACCGAGGGGACGTGGATGAACCTCTCGGAGTGCGAGATGGACGCGGAGACGACCATCGGCTGCGACCTGCACGCGAAGTACCTGACCAACCACCCCGAGCACGCCGAGAGCCGCGACTTGACCGCGCACGAGGAGAACCCGGCGCACGGGGACTTCACGCGTCAGGGTCAGCAGGCCGGCTCAGGGAACATCATCTGGGGCACCGGCCGCATGAGCGAGTCGATGGCCCGGGACTCGATCGACGGCTGGATCAGCGCGCCCTACCACCGCTTCCCGATGCTGCGGCACAACATCAAGCGGCTCGGCTACTCGCACTTCGACAACGGCACCAACTTCGCCTCGGTGCTCGACATGGGCTCGCTGCAGGAGCCCTACGACCCTGCGACGGCGCCGCGGCTGGTCGTCTGGCCGCCGCGCGACGCCAAGAACATCCCGACGCACTTCGGCGACCCCGAGCTGCCGAACCCGCTCGACGACCAGCCCGAGGACGAACAGGACGTCACCAAGTGCGGCTACGTGGTCAGCATCCAGCTGCAGCAGGAGATCTCGAAGATCCTCGGCGACTGCAAGATCGAGCTGTGGGAGTCGCGAAAGGGTGGCCGGCCGCCGGTGAAGAACTTCGTCGCGCAGCGCAGCAAGGAGTTCGGCGAGTGGACCTCGCGCTGCAAGGAGCAGGTCGAGTGCTACGTCCACACGCCCAAGGTGCCCCTGAACCGCAAGCGGGACCTCCGCGACGTGCTGTTCGCGATCCCCAAGGAGCCGCTGCGCGCCGGCAAGTACTACCAGGTGCGCGCCTACCTGCAGCTCGGCGGCGCCGACATGCTGGTGATGGTCTGGGAGTTCGGCACGGGCCGCCAGAAGGAAGGCCTCAAGATCAAGTAGCGGCGGCGGCCGCGCAGCAGCGCGGCCTTGCAACGCCCGGAACCAGACCCACAATCGTTCGCCATTCCCACTCTCTGAACCCAAGAAGGCCACCCCGCATGAGCTCGCGCGTCGACGAAATCCTGAGCTGGTACGAATCCGACCACCCTGGCGTCCTGAAGAACCTCCGCTGGATGATGGACACGGGCGCGCTCGCGGGCACCGGCAAGTTCGTCATCCTGCCGGTCGACCAGGGCTTCGAGCACGGGCCGGCGCGGTCGTTCGCGAAGAACGCGCCCGGCTACGACCCGCACTACCACTTCGAGCTCGCCCTGAAGGCCGGCTGCAATGCCTACGCCGCCCCGCTCGGCTTCTTGGAGGCTGGCGCGCGCAAGTACGCCGGCCAGATCCCGCTGATCCTCAAGCGCAACAACAGCGACTCGCTCTACTCCAACGCCGACCCCAAGCCGGCGGTCACCGCCTCGGTGCAGGACGCGCTGCGGCTCGGCTGCGCTGCGATCGGCTTCACGATCTACCCCGGCTCGTGCGAGCGCAACGAGATGTACATGGAGCTGCGCGAGATCGCCGAGGAAGCCAAGGCCTGCGGCCTCGCCGTCGTGGTCTGGAGCTACCCGCGGGGCAGCGGCCTCAGCAAGGCCGGCGAGACCTCGGTCGACGTCTGCGCCTACGCGGCGCAGATCGCCGCGCAGCTCGGCGCGCACATCATCAAGGTCAAGCCGCCGACGGCCGACGTCGAGCAGGGCGAGGCCAAGAAGGTCTACGACGCCGAGGGCATCCCGGTCGGCACCCTCGCCGAGCGCGTGCAGCACGTGCTGCAGGCGGCGTTCGGCGGCCGCCGGATCACCATCTTCTCGGGCGGCGCGGCCAAGGGCACCGACGCGGTGCTCGAGGAGATCCAGGGCCTCGCCGACGGCGGCGCGTTCGGCTCGATCATGGGCCGCAACGCGTTCCAGCGGCCTCAGGCCGAGGCGCTGGAGCTGCTCAAGAGCGTCCAGGACATCTACCGCAACGCCAACTAGGCGCGGCCACGCCGTCGCCTGCGGTGGCGGCCTGGGTAGCATGAGCCGATGATGACCTCGCGGCTCCTGGCAGCGGCAGCGCTCCTGCTGCTGGCCTCCGTCGGGTGCTCGGGCCCGAAGACAGTCTCCGGTGGGACTGTCTCCGGTGGGGCTGCCTCCGCAGGCGCCGGAGCCGCCCGGCCGCCCGCAGCAGCCGCGCCAGGCGAGCTGCACGGCCGGCTCGAGCGCCACGCGGGGCTGCGGGTGCTGCGGCTCTCCGGCTCGCCCGCCGAGCGGGGCTACGCGCACGGCTTCCTGCTCGCAGACGACATCGCCGTGATGATGCGGCTCGAGTTCGCGGCGCGCTTCGCGAGCCGGCCGGCGCTGCTCGACCAGGCGCGCGCGGCGCTGCCGCGGCTGATCGAGTACCCCGAGGACGTCGACGCCGAGCTCGACGGCCTGTGGCGCGGCGTGTGCGCGCGTGCCGTGGACCTGGAGATGCCGGCGCTCGGTCGCTCGTTCGACGAGACCGATCTGCGGGTCGCGAACGCGCTCGACGTCTTCGGCCTGATGGGCTGCAGCAGCTTCACTGCCTGGGGCGACCAGGTCGAGGGCGGC